>JBCBGR010000077.1:0-10063 GCA_038526555.1 Pseudomonadota bacterium | reverse complement strand
GCTCTCCAAGATCAGGACCGGAAATCCGTAACTCAACAGGCGCTGCCGTTGGCGGGCCTTGGACAATCGTTCGCACGAGCACGCGCGCATCTGGCAGGGCACGTTCCAGCTCCACTTGCAGGCGGTCTTGAAGGGGGTAGAGGCCGTCAAGCTGATCCGCTGTGACCATCGCTTCGGCGAAGTTCAGTGCGCGATCTCGTGACGGGATCAGGTTGTAATAGAAGGGCATGACAGATTGGCCGACAAACCAATGCGCAGATGTGATGCCTACTGTGCCTTCGATTAAGTCGTCAGCGACCGCGACCGCTTCGAGTGTGCGACCGACCCCGGCTTGCGGCTCCATCTCGATCTGCACATGGAATTGCTGCCGGTCAGCGGCTGGGAAAAATTGAGATGGCAGTTTCGTCACGCTGACAAATCCGGCGACAGGCAGGATCAGCGCGAAGGCGATGGAGATTAGCGGATAACGCAATGACAGTTGGAGAGCGGATTTGAAGGCATGACCAATGGGCGCTGTCACCCGATCCATCGGATTCGCTTTTTCGGGTCCCGCCTTCAGGAACAGGCCAGCGAGGGCTGCGGTTACCGTTAGAGCGAGCGCAAGTGAGACTAGCAATGCGATGATCACACTGTCTGCAATCGGGCCAACAAATTCACCGGGACCACCGGGGAGCAGTGTAATCGGGAGAAATGCAAGGACTGTCGTGATTGTGGAGCTGAGCAGCGGGAGCCAGAGCCGTTCGACGGACGCCCTGACGGCCTCACGCGCAGACATACCAGTCCGCAACCGACGCCCCACCGCATCGCAGATCACGATCGCCGCATCGACCAACAGGCCCAGCGCCACAATTAGGCCCGTCACAGACATTTGGTGGAGTTTGACACCTGTGAAATTCATCACGGCAATAGCCGCCAAGGCCGTCAGCGGAATAACGGTGCCGACAATCAGCGCGGATCGCAGACCAAGCGTCAGCAGCAGGATGAGCACCACAAGCCCGACACCAATCATCAAATTAATGCCAAGCGCAGCAAAGCGTTCTTCTGAATAAACGGATTGATCGAAGATGATCTGCAATTCTGTGCCAGCGCTCATCTCAGCCTGAAATTCAGCCAACGTATCGCGGACATCTTGGGCAAAGGTCGAGACACGCAACCCATCTTGCATACGCGTGCCAACGATAATGGCGCGCTGCCCTTCGACCAATGCAAAGGACTCTTCAGGCGTCCGAACGCCCCGTGTCACTGAGGCGATATCGCCGAGTTGAACTTGGGCTGTGCCGTCAGCGGATGAGCTCACAATGACGTCGCGAATGCGGTCGAGATCGGTGAATTCACCGCGCACTTCGACAGACGATCGCTGCCGATCTGAGACGAGCTCGCCCGCCGCCCCTTTGGCGTCAGAGTTTTGCAGGATCGCCGCGATCTGCGCCTCGCTGATGCCTAAGGATTGCGCCGTATCGGCATCGAGCGTGACGGCGATTTCTTCGGGGCCAACGCCTTTGATCTCAGTATAGTCCGTTCCGGGAACGCCGATCAGACGACTTTCGAGTTCTTCAGCCGCCCGTCGCAAGATCAAAGGATTGGGCTCAGACTCTGAGGTCCAGCGAATCGCGGCGAGCACTGTGAAGGCGTAACCGCGCTCGTCAATAAATTCAGGGGGTCGTGTTCCGGCTGGGAGTGAAACCGCCACGTCAGAGACAGCATCACGGGCCTTTGAGAAGACGGTTTCACTGTCGATGATGACATCGTCGAGCAGAATTCTCACAGAAGACAAGCCGACACTCGACGTGGAGGAGACCTCCTTGACCTCTGGGAGTTGTCGCAACTCATCTTCCAAGGGCTGACTCACCAGGCGTTCGACCCGCTCGGCAGATGCGCCCGGAAAGGGCGTCAGGATCGTAGCCGCGCGATTTGTAATCCGGGGGTCTTCGGCCATTGGGATCGTGAAGAGCGAAGACAGGCCTGCAACGATAATTAGCAGAATGACGAGGACAAGACCGCGCTTATCATCAAAGAGGGCGCTCATCGGACAACCGCCCGCATGGTCTGGCCGGGCACAACCCGATCGGTTGTCGCGGTGATCAGACGATCGCCATTCGCGATTGTCCCGCGAATGTAAGCGCTTTGATCATCAACCGCGACAATCTCGACATCTTTGCGATTAACGACCCCCACCTCTTGATCACCATCGACAATGTAGACGGACCACAGACCGCGCCAGCTTTCATTCAGGCTAGACAGCGGAACTTTCGCGGCTCGGACATTTTCCGTTTTGGGAATGGAGAGTGTCACAAGGTCGCCAGGGACGATCAGTCCGGGTGTCGCCTCATCACTGTTCAGGGCGAGCCGGACAGCAACTGTGCGCGTCGCCGTGTCAACCTCTCGGCCAACCCGCAGAACCGTACCATTTAAAACCTGATCACGCGATTGCAGGGTAAAAGCATCGCTGATCTCAAGGCTCTGCGCGACTGAGGGCGGAATACCAATATCAGCCTCCAAGCCACCATCAGATAGCAAGGTCACGACGGCCTGACCCGCATTAATCACGACCCCTTGGTCCGCCAGCCTCGCTGTGATCGACCCGGCGAATGGCGCGCGTAAAACGGTGTCCGACCTGTCACGTTTATTCAGCGCAATCTGGCGTTCAACGACGCTTAGGGTCGCGACGAGAGCATCGCGGGCGGCGAGTGTCTCATCAAGCTCCTGCTGGGTTGCAAATCCTCTCTGCGCGAGATCGCGAATACGCGTCAGGCTCTCTTCGGCGGCGACGAGACGCGCTTCCACTTCATCTTTACGCGCTTCGGCTTCCTGAATGGCGAGGTCCCGCCGTTCCACAGACACGCGCCCAATCACATCGCCGCGCTGAACCTGATCCCCGATATTGACGGTCAGGCTTTCAATGCGGCCTGAGACTTCGAAACCCAGATCCGATTCCCGCCCCGCAACAACACGACCGACATATTGGCGCGGATAGGTGATACTGTCAGTGATAACGATTGATGAGACTTCGACCGGATGTATCCGACCCGTAGAGGCGGCAGCATCCTGATCCGGCAAAGATATGGCCGCCGCCTCAGAGAAAGGGCTCCCATTACAGCTGGCGATGACAGCACTTCCCAAGAGGCACAGCATGAGTGTCGGTAATCGTAACATGATCGCTCACAAGTTTGAGTTTGATACTCTATTTGTGACGTTTTACGAATTACGTCATCAATCAGTTTTCGATGCATGACAATCAAAACTGAATGAGTGCAAAATATTCTATACAAAATCTTCAAGAATAGGTGCGCTTGAGTAATAGTTCTTTACGTGAGTTATCATTCGTCGTATTAAAAGTGACGAAATATAGAAATCATCATAAAACAAAGAAAATCGATCTCGGGAATGACGAAAACCAATTTGAAAGAAGCGGAGGCGCGCCAGCACATTCTTGAACAGGCCGGCGATTTGTTTGGCCATTTGGGCGTCTCAAAAACGACAATCTCTGACGTTGCGAAGGCCAGCGGCTTTTCAACCGCGAATGTGCATCGCCTTTTCGGGACCAAATCTGATCTACGCCACGCGGTTTGCAATGCCTTTCTGCAAGAGCGGACCCAGGAAGCAGAACAAGCGATTGCCCTGCATGAAACCGCTGATGAGCAAATCATCGCGATGACCTGGACAATCTACAATGCCACGGTCGTCAGCCTGAAAGAGCGCCCACAGATCCATGAAATGGCGGCGATGGCCTGCCTGGAACAATGGCCGCCTGTGGTGGCCTACAGAGACCGTATTCAAGGCCTTTGGCGAACCGTCATTGATAAGGGGATTGAGGACGGTGATTACGCATTAAGCGATCCTGACCAAGCCGTACGTTTTTTGCACATGGCGAGCTTCCCGCTCTTCCACCCCCTGATCGTTTCAGAACTGAGCGGAAAAGCGGACGAGCCCAAGGTGAAAGACTTCCTCGCGCTCGCAGACCTCATTCTTCACGCCGAAGCGCAGCATCAGGGTTAAGGGAAATCAGCAATGAGTCTCTACCTTCGACTTCTCTGGACCTTGCTTAGATGCTGGCGCGGACAAAGGATGGATCAGTGCGACACGCTGGAACGCCGAATGCGGGTCCTTCCCAACGATATTGATGTGAACATGCACATGAATAATGGGCGCTATCTTACAGTCACGGATCTGCTCCTGATTGAGTTTTTCGCCCGCACAGGGTTCTTACGCCTGATCCCGCGGCAGAAGTGGCGACCCATCGCAGGGGGTACGATCATCAGCTTCCGCCGCGAGTTGAAGGTCTTGCAGCCCTACACGATCCGGTTCTGGTGGACGGGGTCCGACAAGTACTGGAACTATATGCGGTTCGATTTTCTCGATCTTAAAGGCCGCATCTGCGCTTCCGGCTACACAAAAGGGGCCTTCGCCGACCGGAAAGGATTGGTCGAGAATGACCGCGCGTATGAGGCGCTTGGTTATGAAAAACCGGATATTGAGCTGCCCGACGCCGTGAAGCGTTGGCAAGAGACACAGGCTCTAATCAATAAAGACGCGAAGATTTAGCCTGAGCGCTCTACCCGCATCCGGCATAAATTCCAGAATACATCATCCGTCACCCCTCCGTGCTGCGTATGAACCGCAAGCATTGCGCTGTTCGTGACACATCAATCACGTGAACCCCTAACCTGAACATTGAGGAATTTTTAGTTGAGAATTTTACGTACCATAATACTGACTGACCAGTCAGTTATATAGAAATGCATTTTAAAAGCGATAATGAATACGTTACAAACCAGAGCGAGAACGGAGGAGGCCAAGGAAATGCGCCGCGACGCAATCCTTGAGGCTGCGCTCTCAGAATTTTATGAAAAAGGACTGGCCGCGGCCCGACTAGACGACATTGCCGAACGCGCCGGTGTCTCCAAAGGAACACTCTACCTTTACTTCAGCAGCAAGGAAGATCTCTTCAGGGGCCTCATCGACCATCACACGGGGCCCGCCATTGAACGCATCAAGTCCATGGTCGGGCTTGCTCCGTCAATGGAGCAGGCACTTGAAAGCTTTTCGCATATTGCACCGAGCATCATCAAAGAGACATCCATGCCCTTGATGATCAAAGTCATGATCGGAGAGAGCCAGGCCTTTCCAGACATCATCCGGCACCATCGCACGCAGATCATTGACCAATGTTACAGCATCTTGATCGACGCCCTTCAGGCCGCACAGGACAGAGGCGAGATTGATATCGATAATGTAGAGATGACGGCGCGGCTCGTCTTTGCTCCCGTTGTTTATTCCGGAATTTGGCGAAGCGTTTTTGACCCGGTCAGTGAGAAAGAGCTCGACTACGACGCTCTGTTTAAAGCCCATACCAAAATGATGCTCAGAGGTCTGAACTACCGTCCTCAGACCCAGAGGGACGGTACATGAAACGGATACTTCTTCTAGCACTCGGCACAGGCTTAAGCGCCTGTGCCTCCATTGGAACTGTGGCCACCTTTGAACCTGACGCAGAGGTCCCCGAAGTAGTTTCATCCGCGCCTGACACATTTATGGCGGCCAACGTCTCAGAAATAGAGAGTTCTGAAAGCGCGAACTGGTGGCGTATTTTTAACGATCCGGTTCTCGATCAGATTGTCGGAACGGCTCAATCGCAGAACTTCGACATCCAGGAAGCAGCAGCCCGCTTGCAACAAGCCAACGCGGCGGCGCGTCAGACGGCCTCAGCACAAGGCCCCACAGTCACGGGCGCTTTTAACACGAGCTTTTCCGACAGCCCTCTCGCAGGAACCGGGTTTGGCGGATTTGGCGGCGGCGGAAGTGACCGCTTACAAATTGAGACCGTCACGCCGAGCCTAGGGGCATCGTATGAGCTCGATCTATTCGGGCGCACCCTCAATGACACAGAAGCGTCGAAGAATGACGCCATCGCCGCCTTTTTCGATGTGAAAACAATCCGGCAAAGTGCCGTGAACGAGGCCATCCGCACCTATTTTGAAATTGTTGACATTCAAGCGCAGATCGCCCTGCAAGAGGACATTATCGATCTCATTGCGGAACGCGTCGCCTCAACAGAATCACGGTTCTCAAGAGGCCTGGCTGAAAGCTTCGAACTCTACCAACTTGATCAGGACCTCAGAAGCCTTCGCGCCTCAATCCCGCAACAAAAATCAGCCCTTGAACAAGCCAAGATCCGGCTGGCTCTGATCCTGGGAGAGTATAGACCACAAACCCATGAGCGCCTGGCGACAACGCTGGCTCCGCAGCTCTCATTTAACGCGGTTGCAACCCCTCAACCCATTACTGTTCTTGAACAACGCCCCGACGTCCAAGCGGCGTGGGCCCGCGCAGAAGCGGCGCGTCGACGGATTGGCGCGAGAAAGGCGGAACGCTTCCCGAATTTGAGCTTCTCGGCGTCCCTTGGATCGCAAGGCGCCAATCTTTCACAAGCCATCGACGTTCTCGATAATTGGACATTATCCCTGGCACAAAATCTCGGCGGCACAATTTTCGATAATGGTCGCGCGAAAGCCTCCATCGAAGCGGCAGAAGGCATTTATGCCGAACGTCTGGCGACGTATGCCGAGACGGTTGTGCGGGCGCATGGCGAGGTCGAGGCCGCTCTGGAAGACTTCCGCTATCAGACGGAACGCTACCAGTTAATTTCAAGCCAGCTCAGAGCAGCTCAGAATAGTTTTGACACACAAAGACGTCGATTTGAGCGCGGAAATGGCAGCTACACCTCTGTCCTCGATGCGCAAAGATCGGTGCTGCAAACACGCTCAGCGCTGGCCTCTTCTGGAAAAGATCTGGCCCTCGCCCGCCTCGGTATTCATCGCGCGCTTGGCGGAGATTGGGGTTTTGAGAGACCTGAAGACCCAACACAAGACAATATCACGACCGCGTCCCTAAGCGCGGTGCCCGTAGAAGGATAAGACCATGCGGCGGCAAAGCTTGATAGCGATTTTCATACTCGTCGTGGCCGTGGCCATAGCGGTCCTGATGGTGAGGTCGCGACCCACGGTTGAGCCCCAACCTGTGACAGAGACGGCGCCCCTTGTTGAGACAAGCACTTTAAGATCAAGCACCTCACCGCTTGAGATTGTCGCGACAGGCACAGTGTCTGCGCAAGAACGCGTGATCGTCGCATCCCAAGTTGGTGGACAGGTCCTTTACGTGAATCCCGATTTTGTCGAAGGCGAGCAAATCGACCGGGGCGATGTGATTATTCGGCTCGACCGCGCTGACTTTGAAAACAGAGTGCGAAGCGCCAAAGCCGATCTGGCAGCGCAAGACGTCAATGTCATGCAAGCCGAACAGGACGTCCAAATTGCACGATCAGAGCTTGCCCAGTTTGATGAGCGCTTCTCTGCGCAACAGAGTTCGGAAGCCCCTCCTCAGACAAGTGGTTTCCGACCACCGGAGCAAAGCAATGTCGCGATTGGAGAAACATCAAACGTCAACACTTTATCCGATGTAGAACGGTCACTGGCGACACGCGAACCTCAGCTGCAATCCGCCATCGCGGCGCGGGACCGCGCAGCGGCTGGCCTATCAGATGCAGAACTCGCCTTGAAGCGGACCGTCGTCACGGCCCCCTTCTCGGGTCTTGTTCAAAGCGAAACTGTGTCTGTCGGCAGTATCATTTCAGCCGGACAGTCGCTTGGAGAACTTGTGTCCAGCGATGTGTTCGAAGTCCAAGCCAGCCTGTCTGATCAGGAAGCCGCACTGATCCCTGGCCTCTACAACAATGACGGCGAGCCCCTGACAGCGACAATCCGGCAAATCCTGGCCGGTCAAACCGTTGAGTGGCCTGCGGAAGTCTCGCGCGTATCAGCGGTCAGAGACCCTCAAACCCGTCGGGTCGAAGTCTTTCTGACGGTGAAAAACCCTCTCACATCCGGTCAGTTTGTTGACGGGAATAATGGAGAGCGCGCGGCCCCTCCCCTCTTCATTGGCTCGTTGGTTGATGTTCTGCTGAGCGGGGCGCCAAATCAGACCTACGCGCTCATCGACACAAATTATCTGCGCACAGACAATCAGGTCTGGCTTGTCGAAGACGGTCGCCTGCGGATCGTGCAAGCCTCCCTCATTCTGCGGAGTGATAATGTCGCTGCAATCACTTTTCCGGGTCTGAGTAATCGGCACACGCTGGTGACCAGTGATTTACGCGCGCCCGTTGATGGGATGAACATTCGCCTAAGTGAGGCTGATTAATGTCGAGCGGACCCCAAAAGACTGATAAGCCAGCACCGCCCGGATCTGGCATCTGGCCGAAAGGGCCTGTCTCCTTCATGGCTCAAAATGGGGTGGCCGCAAACATCCTCATGATCGCTATTCTGATGGCGGGCCTGTTTGCGTATCGCGCTATTCCGCAGGAAGTCTTCGCTGAAAATAGTCTCGATACAATCTCGATCAGTGTCAGTTATCCCGGCGCGACGCCTTCTGAAATTGAAGACTCCATCGTTCTAAAAATCGAAGAAGCGGTTGCGGCGGTTGAAGGCATCAAGGAAGTGACGTCCACAGCGTCTGAGAATGTCGGCACCGTCCGCGTCGAACTTGAAGAAGGCACATCCATGTCGATCGCTTTGGACGACGTCAAAGCCGAGATTGATCAAATACAGACGTTCCCAGACGAGGCAGAAGAGCCGAGCATTCGAGAACTCACCAGTCGGCAATCCGTTCTGGGGATCGCCTTGTTTGGCGATGCGCCTGAAGCCTCCTTAAAAGAACTCGCTTATCGACTCGAAGATGAACTCGCAGTGCTCCCGGACGTCAGCTATGTGGAGACAAGCTCCGTCCGTGATTATGAGATCACGATTAACGTCCCGCAGGACACACTCGAATCGCTTGATTTAAGCTTGGGAGATATTTCTCAGGCCGTTCGCTTGGACAGTCTGGATCTACCTGCAGGGTCGATTGAAACGAACCGCGAATCCGTGCGCATTCGCACCGTCGGTCAAAATTATAATCAATCCGATTTTGAAGACATTATTCTGACAGCCCGATCGGACGGGACCATCGTCCGACTGCGTGATATTGCAACTATCACGGACGGCTTTGAAGAAAGCGAATTAATTGCGCGCTTCAATGGTAAACCTGTCGCGTTCGTGGATGTCTATCGGACCAGCGATGAACGTGTTCTGGATGTGGCCTCTGCGGTGAAGGACTATATGGCGACCGATTTCACCCCGTCTCTTCCGCAGGGTATTGACTACGCGATTTGGGATGATGACTCTCTCTTACTGCAAGATCGCCTGGGGCTCCTCATTGATAATGCGATTATTGGCCTGATCCTTGTTCTGATCTCTCTCACACTCTTTCTGAACATTCGCTTGGCGCTCTGGACCGCAGCCGGGATTGGCGTGGTTTTTGTGGGCGCGATTGCTGTGCTGGATGTCGCTGGCTCCAGCATTAATATGTTCTCACTCTTCGGGTTTATCCTCGCCCTAGGCCTCGTGGTCGATGACGCCGTTGTTGTTGGGGAAAATATTTACGCCGAACGAGAGGCTGGGCGATCTGCTCAGGGCGCGGCGATACATGGCGCCAGACGCGTGGTTATGCCGGTCTGCTTTGCCGTCGCCACAACGGTCGCCGCCTTTTCTCCTTTGCTCGCCGTTGGTGGGGTTATTGGGGATATTCTGTCTGACATTCCGATCGTTGTGGTCGCTGTCCTGTTACTCTCCGTCATCGAATGCCTTTATGTCTTACCGAGCCATTTAAGCCACCTTCCAAAGCCCGGTTCAGAGACACAGAATATTGTGACGCGTCAGTTTGATCGCGCACAGCGGTGGGTCGATGCGCGTTTCAAAGCGTTTATAGACGGTCCACTGGAGCGTGCCTTACGCTTCACAACGCGTCAGCCTCTTATCATCTTGGCATCCCTGACGGCTTCACTGATTATCGTCTTTGCTATGCTTCCGGCAGGGATCATCAAATTCAGTTTCTTCCCCGAAATCGAAGGCGATAGCGTCGTTGCGAGTTTGGAACTTCCAGAAGGCGCGCCCATTGAACGGACAGCAGAGATTACAGCCCGCCTGGAAGCCGCGGCTAAACAGGTCAGACAACAGATTATGGATCGCAA
>JBCBGR010000076.1:0-10091 GCA_038526555.1 Pseudomonadota bacterium | reverse complement strand
AACCCGCAGCTAACGGTCAAATCAGGCGTTTGGTTTGGCGCGTGCCTCGAGGGTGAAGGCAACAAGTACTGCCTCGTAGCGCTGACAGCCATTCTCTTCATCGATCGTGTAAAGGCTCAGCGGCATGCCTTCGTGGAAGTGCCAGATCTCGTCCGCATCAATGCGATGAAAATGAGACACATCATCCTCAGCGAGAAGATAGAGAATCGCTGTCAGCGCTACGAGGTCAGCGCTGAAAACCCGCAGCTAACGGTCAAATCAGGCGTTTGGTTTGGCGCGTGCCTCGAGGGTGAAGGCAACAAGTACTGCCTCGTCAGCTGTAGCGTGATGCCCGCCTTTGAGTTTTCAGGCTTTGAACTGGCCG
This sequence comes from Pseudomonadota bacterium, assembly GCA_038526555.1. GTDB lineage: Bacteria > Pseudomonadota > Alphaproteobacteria > Caulobacterales > Maricaulaceae > Litorimonas. Next base: position 9,727 of record JBCBGR010000076.1, on the reverse strand, counting down.
AAAGAGGCCCGCTTTTGGAAGCATGGCCCGATGCGCGTCAGATTATTGAGAAACTGACTTAAGCCGGGAGCGGGTCGGAGACAGGACCACCAACAGCCTCATAGGGGTCCAGGCCTGCATCGCGCATCATCTGGTGCACCTCTGGATAAACCGTCATGGGTTCGATCCCTAACATCTCGCGAACTTCCTCAAGCGGGCGAGGCAGAAGGTCGAGGACATCATAGAGCATGATGTTCTTGGCTGCTTTGCCGCGATGCGCGGCTTCACGGATCGCGCCAATCACTGGCGCGCCTTTCGGCGCCCAGCGCTTCACCTCCAGTGCGCCCATATAGGCAATAAACTGAATGCCGAGGCCTGATGTCTGCTGGTAGCTATAGGCCAGAACGCAGGTCTCACCTAGGGCGTCACGGCCGTAGCTTGTCAGCACATGTTCCATATCATGCGTATCGCGGGAACGATTATTGTACCACTTAAAGGCGTCTGGACGTGTATCATCTTCATCTTTGATAAAACGATCAAACTCGTTGACAAGGCCTTGAGCCGTGAGGCCTTCGCGGTCCATGAAATTGCAATAAGCGTCTGCGAGTGAGCCTTTTGGCATCGCGCGCAAAGCTTCCCGATCATCAAGGAATGGCGGCAGGTAACGCTGTTCTTCAAAGCGTTTGCGTCCTTCCGGATCGGCAATGAATTTGTTGAACTGCTTATAGAGGTCCGTGCCATTCAAGGCTTTGGTGATCTGGAAAACCTGCGTCGTATCTTCCTTATTCGCGATCAGCTTTCGGAAATGATACATCGCCTTGAACCAGCGACGCGGCATGCGTGGAATCTCAAGGGGTGTCGGCGTAGAAGTCGTCATGGTGTCTTCATATACGCATGAAATCCTTGCTCAACCCTCAAAGCGCGTATGACGGTCTTTCACGCATGCGGTCCATATAGGCCTGAAGGGCAGGGTGATCGTCTCCCGGTTGGGCTTTCACCCATTTGGCAAAATCGAAAACGACTGTCATGGTAATATCCGCCATCGAATAGTGATCGCCAGCGATGAACGCGCTGTCAGATAGGTGTTTTTCAACGTCTTCGAAGAACCAAGCCAGTCTCTTGCGACCTCGGACAGCCAAATCTGCGATTTGGTCCAAATCTCTTGGACCGGGCAGGGCGCGACCCTTCATATGAGGGGACGAGTTCCGGAGAATTTCAGCGATCGCTGATAATCCATCCATTGTGCATCGAAAGTCCCATTCCAGTACGCGCGCTTTTTCGAGGGGTGTTGTTCCGAGTAAGGGAGGGTCGGGATGGAGCGCTTCGACATAGGTAGCGATTCCGATATTTTCCGCAATGATGTCGCCGTCTTCAGTCTTTAACGCGGGAACAGTAGCTTTGGGATTAACGGCCAGAAAATTCTCAGAGAATTGCTCGCGTGTCCTTAGATCGATTTCAACCGTTTCCCACTCTAGCCCTTTTTCGGCCAGAAACATCCTTGCGCGTCTCGGAGAGGGGGCCGTAGAGCAATCGTAAAGTGTCAGCATTGTCACCTCGAAGTTTTATATCTGCTGGAAGGCTAGCAGACTTGATCAATAGAACAAGATTCATTGCCTTTATGCGTCATCAGTAGGGTCGGATATGATTGGCCTATAGAAACTATAAGAAACGCCTTCTGTTAATGCGCTAAACATTTGTTATCTCGAAAGGAGTTTTCATCGACTTTTATAATAGGCTTTGTCTTTCAGGAAGACGCTGTTGCTATGAGACTCCTTGCCATACTCGCACTTTTTTGGGGTGTTGCGTCAGCCCAACCTGCTCATGCACAGAATGTAACGGGCGTTTTCAGCCCAACAGTCAGCGCTGATGATCATGCATTTGAATATCGCGCAGCGGGGGTTTTAGACGCTCCCGGGGATGACTTTCTGTGGGCGCAGCGCTTCCATTATGAACGCGCGATCAGTGATAATTTCCGTCCGCGCCTCGTTGTCGCGACAGAAGAAACAAATTCCAGCGAAGTCGCGCTCGACTTTATCCGCGCTGAAGCTGTTTGGCAGATGGCGCCTGATGAAAAAGCTCACCAGATGGGGATGCGTTTTGAGGCGCGCTATCGTGAAGACGGTCCAGAAGAAATTCGGGCCAACTTCATCAATCAATGGCAACTCCCGAACAACTACCGCGCCCGTGCGATCCTCATGAACACATTGCAGGTCGCTCAGCGCACGAATAATGAGCTGCAATTCCAAGGACGGTTTGAGTTCTCACGCAAAATTCCCGAAAATGGTATGCGTATTGGTCTTCACAGCTATGTTGAGTTGGGCGACACAAGTGGGATCAAAATCTTCAATGGCGATGAAGCCGAAATCGGCCCGTTCATCGAGTTCGATCTGACAAATACGACAGCTGTTTATATTGGTAGTTTGCACGGCTTGACAGCAAGTTCAGACGACAATCAGCTGCGTATCTTTATCGAGCGCGCCTTCTAGTCAGGTCGCATACAGCTGAGCAGGATCCTTGAAGCTCTTGAATTCTAGCGCGTTTTTGCTGGGATCGTAAAAGAACATGGTAGCCTGCTCGCCCACTTCACCTTCGAACCGAATGTAGGGAGCGATCACGAAGTCAGTCTTCGCCGCGACCAGCCTGTCCTTCAGGGCATGCCAGTCTTCCCAAGGTAAAACCGCGCCAAAATGCCGGACAGGCACGTCTTTGCCGTCGACAGGGTTCGTCGCCAGCGTTTCCTCTTCTTCGCAGACGTGCAAACTCAGCTGATGACCGAAGAAATCAAAGTCGATCCAGTGCTCAGCTTCGCGCCCCACTTTGCAGCCAAGACGTTGGGTATAGAATTCCCGTGCCTCTTCCTTATCGCGGATCGGCGCGGCCAGGTGAAAGGGGATTGCAGTCATTTCGGGCCGTAATCGTAATCGCCGCCACGCTCCAGCGCACGGAGATAGGCCGGGCGCTTCCAGACACGGTCCACATAATCATTGCAGGCCTCATAGCCTTTGAGCCGTCCACGGGCACGGGCCGCTTCAAGCGGGAAGATCATGTTGAAATCCGCGCCTGTTAGTCTGTCGCCAGCAAACCATTCGCTCCGGATCAGCTGATACTCGCAGTAGTCGAGCATCTTTTTGATTTCGTCCATAATCATGGGTTGGATCGGCTTGGCCGCTTCGCCGAGGAAACCTGTATAGAGCGCGAGGAGGAGTGGCAGCATGGCGGACCCTTCCGCGAAGTGCAGGAAGTGGACATAGTCGACATAGTCCTGAGTCCCCACAGCCGGTCGGAAGCGGCAATTGCCATCCTCATCAGCGCCAAACTGATTGAGGAGATAGACGATAATGGCGCCTGTCTCCGCAACGACCAATCCGTCATGCTCGATAACCGGACTTTTGCCGAGCGGATGAACGGCTTTCAGCTCTTCAGGGGCGCGACTCGTCTGCGCATCCCGCTGATAGGATTTGATCTCATAAGGTGTGCCCAGCTCTTCGAGTAACCACAATATCCGCTGTGAGCGCGAATTATTGAGGTGGTGAACAGTGAGCATAAGGCGGTCCGAGGGAAGTGAGTCTAGCTGATACGCTTTGAACCGTCCGTGCCGGAGAAATCAAGCGTCGTCGTTTCCCCATCGATAATAAGGTTCACACTGTTGATCTGAGTTGAAATGAGATCCCGCAACATGGTGGCGGACACGCTATCAATAGGCCCAGAGGCGATCCCTTCCTGATAGAGATAGGCATGGTGGCCGATGATCTCTGCATCAATAATATCGAGGGTAATGTCGCCATCGGCCGATCTGAGCTTGAAATGGTCGCGCGTATGCAACGCTAATCTGGCTCTGGCTTCTAAAGGCGTCAGATCAGGACTGTCGATCAGCCCCGCCTCAAAGAAGGCCCGTTGAACGTCATGCACATGATAGATGTGCGTGACTTCAATTTTTCCGTCAGCTTGGACGCGGACTTCTGTCTCTGTCCGCGCAAGACGGTGTGCGAAGGCGGGTGAGATGTAAGCAAACGTGCCCGCAGCCAGGCTGGCAGCGAGCATCGTCCGTCTTGAAATGTGGAACGCTTGAGACACCGGCAAAGACCTAGTTACCAGCTCCAGCCGGTTGCAGCGGCACGTCAGTGCCGTCTGCGTCTGCCGCATCATCCTTCGTTTCCAGCTCCCGCATCATATCCGCCATCATGCTGCGACGCTGTCGATTGCTTCGGGTCAGGGTGAGGCGGTCTGTGACAATCGATTGCGGGAAGCCATTATTGCTGAAATCCGCATCGGCTGTTTGATGACCCGCGTCCAGTTGGATGTTGGCGATCTTCTTGTCGCGGATGATCAGCTTCGTCACGGCCTTGCTATTGCGACGCCAGATTTCCGCCGGGATCATAACCTCTTCTGAGGTGCCGTCCTCATAGTTGAGGGTCAGCGGCAGCGGAGAGATCAGGCCGCCGATATTCTCGAAATCGACATAGTAGAGATAGCGCTCTTCCTCCATCGCGCGCTCATAGGTCTTGCGCTCCCAGTCATTCAGGCCATCAAGGAACTTGGTGAAATCATTCCGGTCCTTATTGGTCACCGTGAACTTGTCATTCTCGTTGTAGAAGTCCTTGAGGCTCTCAAAGCGTTGGAGACGCGGCGTGCGGCCTTCCTCACGATTGCGGCGTTGCGTGATATTCTCTGGATAGCGGACAGCATCTTCAGCACGGTCAATCGGCTTTTCAACGTCGGGATCCCCTGTGCCGATTTCGTAAGCACGCACATCCGTGATCGCCATATCAACATAGTCCGTGCCGTAGAACCAACCCCGCCAGAACCAGTCCAGGTCAACGGCTGACGCATCTTCCATCGTGCGGAAGAAATCTTCTGGTGTCGGACGTTTGAATTTCCAACGACGGCTATATTCGCGGAAAGCAAAGTCAAAGGCTTCGCGCCCCATAACGGTCTCGCGCAGGACGATTAGCGCGGCTGCGGGCTTTGAATAGGCATTCGGGCCAAACTGCAAAACCGAGTCGGATTGCGTCATGATCGGCACCTGATTGGAACTCGTCATGTAGCGCGTGATTTCATCCAACGGGTTTTGCATGTTCCGACGGATCGGGAAGTTTTCTTCCCACTCATATTCGGCCATATATTCTAGGAAAGTGTTCAGCCCCTCATCCATCCATGTGTAGCGCCGCTCATCACTATTGACGACCATGGGGAAATAGATGTGCCCGATCTCGTGAATGATCACACCGATGAGGCCATATTTCACATCGCGTGAGTAAACCGTCTCGCCGCTCTTCTCATCCATGTAAGGGCGATAGCCGTTAAAGGTGATCATGGGATATTCCATCCCGCCTCGCTCCCAGGAATTCACGCTCTGCGCGACGGGGTAGGGGTATTGGAAGGCAAAGCGATTATAGACGTCCATCGTATGAACAACCGCTTGCGTGGAATATTGTGACCAAATGGGATCGGCTTCTTTGGGGAAGAAGCTCATTGAAAGCACTTCTGGATGCTCGGCGCCGGGTTGCTCAAAAATCATCGCGTCCCAGATATATTTCCTGGAACTCGACCACGCGAAATCGCGCACGTTCTCCGCTTCAAACTTCCAGGTTTTGAGGCCAGTTGCTTTGGATTGTTCGTTAGCTTCGGCCTCTTCAGGCGTCACAATGTAGATCGGCGCGTCTGCATTGGCGGACCCCAGCCGCTCGCGTTGCGTTGCCGTCAAAACGTCATTCGGATTTTGAAGCACGCCTGTTGCGGAGACAATATGGTCCGACGGTACAGTCAAGTCGACGGAGTAATCACCAAATTCGAGGGTAAACTCTCCGCGCCCCAGGAACTGCTTGTTCTGCCAGCCTGTATAGTCTGTGTAAGCCGCGAGGCGCGGGAACCACTGAGCCAGACCAAAGATGTAATTGTCGTCTTCGGGGAAGTATTCATATCCGCCACGACCCCCAACAGCGACTTCATCGATAATGTTATGTTCCCAATCGACTTGGAAGTTGAAGGTCTGACCGGGCTTCAGCGGTGTCGGCAGATCAATCCGCAGCATGGAATCATTGATGAAGTGGGGGAGCGCATTGCCACGGCGATCGGCGATCTGCGTGAACTCAAACCCATATTCGCGATCCGCCATGGCCTGTTCGTAGCGAAGCTGCCCGAAACTGAAACGATCCGCTGTTCCGCTGGCATCGCCGCGACGCGTGCCTGATGCTGCCGCAGTCGCGCTCATGCGGGCGAGGCTGCCATCCTTGAAGCGGTTTTGATCCAAGGCCAGCCAGACATAGTTCAGCGTGTCCGGCGAGTTATTGACATACTCGATGTCCATTTCCGCGATGATCCGACGCGCGTCTTCGTCTAACGTGGCATCAATGTCGACATTGGCCCGCTGCTGCCAATATTCAGGCCCCGGCGCGCCGGAGGCGGAACGATACATGTTCGGCGAGCGAAACTCATGATCCATCTGCCTGAATTTGGCGACAGCATCGCTTTGGCTGCCCGCGACGCCTCGACCGGGGGCCTCAGACGCCAAAGCCATTGGCGCGAATGTGGATAATAGGCTGGCTGTGGTGACCAAGCCCGCAAAACGTGAGAGTGTCATGTCTTCCCCAAGATTTAGGCGCAGATGGCTCTGCGTTACCCTATAACGACTATAGACAATCGCTATAGCTCTCAGCGCGCCCTTGGGAAGGGCTAGACGCGATTTTTAAGTTTGTAAGGGTGAAGCGAGCGGGCTTCTTTTCGCTTTCATAACAAAAAGCGCGTCCTGAACCGCTTTGATAGGATGAGCGCGCCGAAAGGCGTGACGGCCATGGATCACGCCACCCCGCTTGGCGTCAGGGTCATACCATTGCTTGGCGACATCGCAGGCCGTTCCGACTGTATTCCAGTTCTTTAGAGTGATTTTGCGGGCTGCCTCGATTGCAGGCCGTCTTGCTTCAAAAGCGTTGCTCTCTATTGCTGATCGAATTGTTGTCTCAGCGCTTTCGGGATCGAAGATATCAATCGGGATAACAGCGTCTTTTGGGAAATAGTCCGCATAATCGGGCGCCCCAAAGTAGAAGGGTAGACATCCAGCCAAGAAGCAATCTGTCAGCTTCTCAGTAATATGCCCGTCCTGTTGATGGTTCTCGACTGCGATGTGATAACGATAAGCATCCATCGCCTCGGCTTTGTCGTCGACAGGCTGAAATCCGCGCCCGAATAAGTCGAGGGCATCGCCAAATCGGGACTTCATATCCAAAATAAACGCTAGTCGGCGACTGTGAAGCGTATGGTCCATCGCTTTCTTCGAACTCATGGCGGATAGGTCGCGCGACTTCTCGGGAACGGGTCCGCCAGGGACACGATGGAAGCCACCGGCTAAGTTGCGGCCATGGAAGTACCGCAAGGGCGGTGGCGAGGAAACGCGCTGTATGCTAGGCGTGAATTCTGTAGGTCTGCTGGTCCAAATCGCACCGAATTGCTGAATATAGTTAGGTCCGTCAATGCGGATGGAAGCAGGCTCAGTCGTGATCAAAAGGGTGTTGGCTTTAGCGCAGGCGAGTTTCTCTGTGCGCTTTATCTTCTTTTCGCCCGGCCGAGGCGGAAGGTCTTCATAGACGATGAGAAAGTCATAGTCCTGCGCATCCGGGTCGAACGTGACTGAGAGGTCATCTGATAGGTTAGCGGCCTGTAGCAATGGAGCCCAGAGAGGCTCAATCTCATCAGGTGAAGTCTTAGAGACGAACTTGATGCGCATCTACCAGTGATCCGCAATCCAAGGCGTCGGGCGCACATGTTTATAGAGCTTTTTCCAATAGGCTTTCACAGGCCTCTCGCCGCGCAGCGCTTCGTCTTGATCCGGTTTTCCTGTGAAGGCCACGATCTTGGTCTCAGCCGGCAAGTTCGGCGCCTTGAAGAAATTGAGAGGCCAGCGGGGCATGAGCGTATGTTTGAAAGATGCGCACCAGAGTTTGGGCCAGAAGACCATATCTGTGATCTCCCGGGAGATATAAAGTTGTTCAATTCTGTAAGTGGAGAGAACCCGTTCTGGGTCCTTTTGGAAGTTGTTGTAAATGTAGCTGTGCTGTCCAACAGGGAACCGAAAGGCTGATGTGTTCCCGTTACCCTGACCCATCTGCGTCCAATTTTCGATCACGCAGTATCGACCGGGCTCAAAGTCGAACATCTCATCCAGATTGCCTGTGATCACCAGATCCAGGTCCAGGAAGAGAACGTCTCCTTGCAGGTCGGCTAGAAGGTGAGCCCATAAGGTCAGCTTGCGCCACGGTGTCATGGCGAGATCAGCGGGAAGGTTGATATCGGGAATAGGGTGGCAATCGACTGCTGGGTCAATGCCTGTTGGGTCATCTGTGAGACAAACTAGCCGCGTGGGCCGCACGGTGTTGCGACCAATGGCAGCCCACAGACGATTAACAAATTCAGGGCCGTAACGCGTGCCCCATTTCATGCAGATGACTGTCTGCACGAAATCTATTCGGTCGTTGAGGCGCGCTGTTGATCGCGCAGCGCCCGAAATTCGTTGCCTTCATACCAGTTCGGCCAATCATCGCTGTTGGCCAAATCATAACCGACTTCGAACAGGATTTCTGTCACCTGTTTGATGCCCGACAGGTCCCAGCTATTATCATATTCATCGGCAGGCTTGTGGTAACGCAGCGCCGTATATTCCTTCTGGAAGTCTTCGCCGTAGGCCGACCCCTTTGTCACGTGGTCCACGCCTTCGCCTGCATAGAGCATGGGGACTCCTTCTTTCGCGAGGCTGATATGGTCAGATCGGTAGAAGAAGCCCGCTGACGTGTTGGGGTCCGGTTCAATTCGCATCCCGCGAGGGGCGAGCACATCATTCAAACGATCTTCAAGCTGAGAGGCACCATAGCCAATCACTGTCATGTCGTTGGTCTCGCCGATCGGTAACATGCCATCGATGTTAATGCCGGCGATAGTTTGTTCGAGTGGGACGAGCGGGTTGGCGGCGTAAAAGGCAGAGCCTAGAAGCCCGCTTTCTTCTGCTGTGACGGCCAAGAAGAGCGCGGAGCGTTCCGGCGCACCCGCTTGGGCGAAAGCTTCGCCGATTTCGATGATCGCAGAGGTCCCGGTCGCATTATCAACGGCGCCGTTGTAAATATGATCTTCGCCGACACCATTGCTTCCCAAGTGATCCCAATGCGCCATGTAGATGACGTATTCATCAGGTGTGACCGTTCCGCGAATTCCGCCCGCGACGTTGGCGCTCTGAACAGTCATGACGGACTGCGTGATGCTCGCATCAAGCGACAGCCCCTCTATAGGAACAGGTTGAAAACCCTGAGTGGACGCTGATAAAGTTAGAGTCTCAAAATCAAGGCCAGCCGCCTCAAACATAGCTTTGCCGGCATCCTCAGTCACCCAGCCTTCTAAAACGGTCCGATTAGCGCCACCGTCCGTGCGAACGACATCCAGCTGGGGGCCACTCCAACTACCTGACACGACTTCCCAAGGGTAAGAGGCCGGGGCAGTCTGGTGAATGATAATGGCCGCCGCAGCGCCTTGGCGACCGGCTTCTTCAAACTTGTAAGTCCAGCGGCCATAATAGGTCATGGCTTCGCCGTTAAAGAGGGTTTCGTCTTTTGTGATAAAACCCGGGTCGTTTATGAGCATGACAACGGTTTTGCCTTCAACATCAAGGCCTTCGTAATCGTTCCAGCCATATTCTGGTGCCACGACCTATTATGGCCGCTGGACTTACAAGTTTGAAGAAGCCGGTCGCCAAGGCGCTGCGGCGGCC
>JBCBGR010000075.1:0-10167 GCA_038526555.1 Pseudomonadota bacterium | reverse complement strand
CGATGCCATTGGCTATCCCGTCGTTGTCAAACCCGTATCATGAGGACGCGGCGAGACTTCTGAGAAGATGACTTCATCACCTTTCACAAAAAGCTCCACCCCAAACAGACCCCATCCGGGTCGATCTCCGGCCAGCGCTGCGCAGACTTGCTCCGCCATCGCATTTGCTGCTTCCAACGCAGCCTCACTCATCGGTTGAGGCTGCCAGCTTTCCTGATAATCTCCGCCCTCTTGGCGATGTCCGACAGGCGCGCAGACCGTGGTCGCTGTGACACCTGCGCCGTCGCTATGACGCACAGTCAGCAGCGTAATCTCATAGTCAAAATCGACAAAACCTTCGACGATCACCCGCGACGCGCCTGTGCGTCCACCGTCCTGACTGTAGCGCCAAACTGCCGCCATATCTGCTTGTGTTTTGGCGACGGACTGTCCTTTGCCGGATGAACTCATGACGGGTTTGACAACGACGGGATAGCCAATGGCATCGGCGGCGGCCCGCGCCTCAACCTCACTATCGGCAAACTGATACGGCGACGTTCGGAGGCCTAACTCCTCTGCAGCCAAACGCCGGATCCCTTCCCGATCCATAGTTAGCCGTGCCGCACGGGCTGTCGGGACCACATGCAGTCCTGCCGCTTCCAGTTCGACCAGTAGATCGGTCGCAATGGCTTCGATTTCGGGGACGACAAGGTCGGGCTGCTCTGTTTCAATGATGCTTCGCAACTCATCGGCGTCAAGCATATCGATCACATGAGACCGATGGGCCACATGCATGGCAGGCGCATTGGCGTAACGATCCACGGCAATCACTTCGACACCCAGCCGCTGCAGCTCAATCGCCACTTCCTTGCCTAGCTCGCCGCTGCCGAGCAGCATGACTTTGGTCGCGGATGGCGTCAGCGCAGTGCCCAATGTGATCATTTGATTATTATTCCTAAAATCGAAGCCCAGAAAGCACAGAGCCTCAACATTATATAGTAAACTCTGAAAAAACCTCTCGCGAAGCACCGGCCCGATTACGCGGTCAGCAAGCTGTTCATAAACTCGAATAGAGGTGGCGCTAAAACAGGTGCAAGAAGCGCCGTTACTGAGCTCCAAAATCGTTTCATACTGGTAAGACTATCCTTAAGGCGAGTGAGCACAGTTACATTCAAGACAGGAGCTCTATCGGACAAAAACTGACTGTCTCCCCCAGCCAATTTAGAGCTCATCGCGAAGAGCCCAGGAGCGAAGACAGCAATCATTGTGATCGTAAAGAGGATCGAGGAGCCCAGCGACAAGGCTCTAGCAAATTGTTCGGACCAACTAACCAACGTGGGGACAAGGTCACCTGAGTAGATGGACATGACAGATAGGGGTAGGTTGAAAAACATGTGGGCCGTGAGAGAGGATGAAACGAGCACACAACTCAGGACCATGATGTCGGCATTAAAATACTGAAGAGCGATCCACTCCTCCTTTTCATTCGATTCCTGAGAACCGATCGTTTCATAAAGGTTGCTATGAAAAGAGACCGTTGAAAGGATCACGGCAATGATCCCTAAGCTGGTTGGGAACACTAGCAATAGAAGGACAAATTGCCGAGGTGATTGCGCCAGCAATGGGGGAGCAAAACTGTCGATTGAAGCGAAGTAAATATAAACTGGCTCAACCATTAAAGCACTGAAAGCAGATGAACCCGCAGCTTGAAAAATAACAGCAAAAATCACGGCAAAAGAAAAGGCTGCGCTAAATACCAGCTTTGAGACTGAACGCGGCAATGTCATGATTTTGCTGATGCAGTAGATGCTCGCCATCAGACAAATTATGACATGCACAAAGTTCATTATCGTGAATTGGAAAAGGCTCAGAGAAACTACTGAGTTTGGGTCTAATTGTAACTGATCGAACACCTGCGACCAAGCCTGTTTACTAAGCATGTCAGGCAGCAGCGGCGTCGAGAAAATCTCCAAAGAGATGCAGAGCAGCAGAAAGGGAAATACCGCGATCAGTACGGAGGACAGCCAGAGACGTCTTCTTCGAGTCGTTTGCAGCACGTTCTAAGGCATGGGAGAAGAATCAGACTTTGAATTTTCCATTTCTTCAATCCTTTTGAACTCCAAGCGTTCACCCTAAGGCAAAGAAAAGAGAAAAGAAGCGACAAAGTAAACACTAATATCAATACTTACGCGCCACGCCATCGGATATGCTTGCGAGGAAGCTAAGACTATCCTTTCCTTGACTTTCCAATCGCGAGTATTTGCCAGCCTGATGAACTCGTCTATGCGCAACTTATGACCACGACAGACCTGCTCATCATTGGTGGCGGCATTAATGGAACCGCGATTGCGCGCGATGCGGCAGGTCGGGGACTGTCGGTCACGCTTTGCGAAAAGGATGATCTCGCACGCCATACGAGCAGCGCCTCGACCAAGCTGATCCATGGCGGTCTGCGCTATCTGGAATATTATGAGTTCCGGCTGGTCCGCGAAGCGCTGATCGAACGCGAAGTCCTCTTACGCTCCGCCCCCCACATTATCTGGCCGATGCGGTTTGTCCTTCCCTACGATGAGGGGCAGCGCCCGGCCTGGATGCTGCGACTTGGGCTCTTCCTCTATGACAATCTCGGCGGGCGTGAACTGCTCCCTGGTACTAAGACTGTGAACCTGCACAAAGCGCCGCACAATACGATTTTGGAAAGCCGCCTGAAGACCGGGTTCGAATATAGCGATTGCTGGGTCGAAGATGCGCGGCTGGTTGTCCTGAACGCTGTCGATGCCGCCCATCGCGGAGCCGACATCCGTGTGGGCGTGGAAGTGAAAGCGATTGAAGCGCACCCTGAAGGCTACAAAGCCACGCTATCTGATGGTTCCGACATTGTGGCCAAAGGCATCGTTAATGCGGCGGGACCTTGGGTCGATGAGGTGCTGTTTAAAATCAAGCGCGACAAAAATGAAGCGGGCTTACGCCTCGTCAAAGGCAGTCACATTGTCACGCGCCGCCTCTTTCCAGGTGACCACGCCTATATTTTCCAAAATGCCGACAATCGGATCATTTTCGCCATTCCCTATGAGCGGGATTTCACCCTAATCGGGACGACTGATGTGCCGTGGAAAGCGGCGCCCGGCCCGATGGATATTAGCGAGGAAGAGACAAATTATCTCTGCGCGGCGGCGAGCGAATATTTTGAGGACGACATCACGTCAGACGATGTGGTCTGGTCCTACGCCGGGGTCCGTCCGCTCTATGATGATAAGTCAGAGAACGCCTCCGCCGTTACACGCGACTATGTCCTGAATATTGATGAACTGTCCGAAGGCCGCCCCATCCTCTCCATTTACGGCGGCAAGATCACGACCTCCCGAAAGCTAGCTGAACATGCGATGGAAAATCTCGCAGACTATTATGAGGATGCGGACAAACGCTGGACGGCCAAAGCCCAACTGCCCGGCGGCGACATCCCCGCCGATGATTTTGACCGCTTCGTCGAGGAACAGGTTGCACGCTACCCGAGCGTCTCCCACGATGTCATGCACCATCTCTGCCGCGCATATGGTACGCGCATCACCCTCATTCTGGGCGACGGTCCTTATGTGGATCTAGGACAGCATTTCGGGGCGCAAATGACCGAAGCAGAAGCCCATTATCTGCGCAACCATGAGTGGGCACGAACGGCGGATGACGTTCTCTACCGTCGGACGAAACAGGGACTGCATTTGAGTGAGGCGGAACGTGCGATCTTTGCGGATTGGTTTAACTGGCTTGGCTAAGCTTGGGAAGTTTTTCAAGGCGAGGAAAAGACGTTTAACCTACATCTAGAATCCGATGTTTTCGCTAAAACAAATGAAGTATGGCTCTTAAGATTCGGACTTCACATTCGTGCTAGAGTTTGAACATAGCCGCAGCTAGAACTAGGGCACCAAAATGCTAAGCAGTCATTCGACTAATCCGATTTCAAAACCATACGATTTTTTCCTAAGCCATGCGAGTGAGGACAAAGAAGCAATCGCAAGACCGCTGTATGAGCTTTTGAGTAAGTTAGGACTCTCAGTTTGGTTAGATGAAGTCGAACTCCTTCCAGGAGATGATTTAATCAACCACATAAATCAGGGACTACGTTATTCCAATTGTGGAATTATAGTTTTTTCAGACGCATTCTTTTCAAAGTATATTACGATGGAAGAGGCTCATGCCCTTACCGCATTACAACAAAATGGTATGCATGTAGTACCTATTTTGCATAACATCGAGCATAAAGAACTTACCGAAAAATTTGCCTTGCTTGGAAGTAAACTCTCGATCTCGACAACTGAAGGTATAAATCTGATATGCGACAAACTACAAAAGCGAGCCATACGTGATTGGGGACATAAACCATATCGATCTCAAGGCGAATATCGCAATGCACTAGAAATCAATCCAGACCTATTCGCACGAAGCGTACGAAGCGTAGAGAATCTTCTTTTAGTCAAAGACAAGAATATTTTCGAAAACTCAGAGGATGTATCAAGACCGGGAGTCTGGATGGGGTCAAATAATCCAACTCTAGTGAACTTAGGATTCGGTATATTCTGGCCATTTATAGTCTATTTCCATGGTCGCGAAGAGTATAAAAGAAGTGTCGGGAACTATGAGTCACGTGATCGTGTAATCTGGCTACTGCTAGAGACAATGTATAATGCATTTGTCTTTGATGAGAAGATGGCGAACGACTACGACGAGAAACTTAACTACACCCCTCGTGTGAGAGGATGGCGAAGTAAGAGGGTAGAGGAGCCTCAAAAATTTCTCTTGCAAGGAATAAATGATAGAGAGATGAATTCACTTTGCTCTTTCCTTTCAAGAACCCCGCAAATTGATATCGAAACCATTAAATTTAATGAATTCGAAAAAATTTATAACAATGCTTTTGATACCCAAAAAAATGGCTATAAAGAAATTGGCCTTTTATTCAACGCCTTATATAATTATAGCCCGCAGTCTAGGCCCATTTTTATTCGTATTTTATGCTTATGGTATGCCTCCATGCGACTAGTGCTGAACACGCATACTGGAGCGATGCACGATGCTTCGGATTACACATCTGCAGCAACTTCCTACATAGAAGAGTTCATTTACATGCTGAACTCAAGTGTATTTATTAAAGATGGTATGCAGCATGATCTTAAAGCTGATCCTATGGTTAACTATCTACGCTACCAAAGCCCCGGATTATTTTCCTCTTAGATTTTATTTCTTTTCTATGCATCCGTGAAATGCGTTCGCTGTATGCATGAGTGGATACTTTGAGATTCTGAATTCCAGGCGATTATTGCCTGCTCCTTTACTCAGTTACTTCATCGTCATCATCAACATCCTAACTCTTTAAGCCTTGACCCTTGTGAAAAAGTTTGCATAAAAATTGAAAAGAGTTTGCGGCCCGTGATGGTCCAGACCAAAAGGGGACATCATGACTGCACCAGCCTTTGCCGGACCCGCTCCGGCCTCTAACGGCCTCAAGCCGAACCTACCCATTCTCTCGATCATCAATATGGCAGTCGGATTTTTCGGGCTGCAGATCGGTTTTGCCCTACAAAACGCAAATGCCTCGCGCATTTTCCAAAGCTTAGGTGCGGATTATGGGGCGCTCCCCCTCTTCTGGCTGGCGGGTCCTGTCACCGGACTGATCGTCCAACCGATTGTGGGCTATCTCTCGGACCGGACCTGGAACCGCTTTGGCCGACGTCGACCTTATTTCATGGTCGGGGCGTTCCTCGCCAGTATCGCGCTCATCTTCATGCCGACTTCGCCTGTGCTCTGGATTGCTGCGAGTTCGCTCTGGATTTTGGACTCAGCACTCAACATTTCGATGGAGCCTTTCCGGGCCTTTGTCGGCGATAATCTCAACTCGCGCCAGCGCAGTGCGGGCTATGCGGCGCAGGGCGTCTTCATTGGTTTTGGTACCTATGTGGGATCGAAACTGCCGGAGTGGCTCGGCCTTATCGGTTATGCGCAGACGGCGCCGGAAGGCAGCGTCGCGCCCGCTGTGAAAATGGCGTTTTTCGTTGGGGCTGCGATCCTGTTTCTCGCTGTGCTCTACACCGTCCTTACATCGAAAGAATATAGTCCGGAAGATTTGGAAGTCTTCGAAGCGAATGACGATTCAGCGCTCGGTCAAGCGCGCCGGGAGACCGCATCCGCAGACGTCCCGCCTGCCAGTTTCTTCACACGCTGGGGGCTCATTGCGCTCGGTCTAAGCATCGCTTTGGTGACGGGCGTATTCGCCCTCAACACGGAACGACAATTCATCGTCTTTGCCGTTCTGGTCGGGATTGTCGGTTTGATGTTCCTCTACACGGGGGCCCATCAGAAGACCTCAAAGCCGACCAACATGGTAAGCGGTCTGATGAGCGATCTGGTTACAATGCCAACGCTGATGAAGCGTCTGGCGGCGGTGCAATTCACCAGCTGGTTCGCGTTTTTCACGCTCTGGGTCTACCTCACGCCTGCTGTAACATTCCATCATTTCGGGACGTCTGATACGTCCACTGAAGCCTTTGGAACGGGCGCGTTGGCCGTGAATGATATCTTCGCGCTTTACGGTATTGTCTCCATGCTCTTTGCGGCGATCATTCCATTCTTCACGCGGCTTATGGGTGTAAAGCCCTTCTACGCCCTCACGCTGATTATTGGCGGACTGTCCTTCGCGAGCATTCGCTTCCTGGACCCGAGCCTCTTCTGGGTCGCCGCGACAGGTATCGGCATTGTCTGGGCGTCCGTGCTTGTTCTGCCCTATGTTCTGCTCTCAGACGCCCTGCCCGCATCACGGATGGGCACATATATGGGCATCTTCAACTATTTCATCGTCATCCCGCAATTAGTCGTTGGCACGCTGATGGGCGGTGTGTTGAACAGCCTCCTCGGCGGTGATCCGTCGCTGACGCTGCTGGTTGCTGGGGGCGTGATGATGTTGGGAGCCATCCTGTTGATCTTTGTGCCTCATGAAAGTGCGGATTAGACTATGACCAAAAAGGTCCGATTAGAGGATATTGCGAATGAGGCCGGCGTCTCTATCGCGACCGTCTCGCGCGCGCTCGCGGACAATCCGGCCGTCAGCGATAAGACCAAGCGGCGGATCTGGGATCTCGCCCGGCGCCAAGGCTATAATATCCGCACCCTTCCGAGCAGCGGCACCCATGCCGATGCTACGCTTTCTGTGATCGTTCCAAAGCCGCAAGGCCGCGATGGCTGGATGCTCGATCCATTCTTTCAAGGGTTGCTCGGCGGGATTGGCGAAGCGGCGCGGTCGCTGCGCTGTGACTATGTGGTCAGCCATGCCGATCCGCAGAATTATGATGATCTCTCGCGCCTGCTCGACAGTTCGCGTGCATCAGGCATTATCTTTTTGGGTCAGAGCTTCCTGCATGGTCGCCTGAACCGCCTTGTCGGCCATCCGATGAAGTTTATCGTTTGGGGCGGCGATCTGCCAGGACAAGAGTATGCCTCTGTGGGCTCAGATAATTTGCGTGGCGGGGAAATGGCGACGGCGCATCTGGCCCGGCTTGGGCGGAAGCGGATTGCCTTTTTTGGCGATACAGATGCGCCTGAAATCGCCCAGCGCTATCAGGGCTACCGCCGGGCTCTGGAGCGCTTTGATCTGGAAATTGATCCTGATCTTGTTTTCCCTGCTCACTTCGAGATTGAGAGCGCAGCCAATTCGACCCACTCGCTGATTTCCCGCGGGCGATCCTTTGACGGTGTGGTCTGCGCGTCCGACCTGATTGCGATTGGTGTGATCCGCGCCCTTCATGAACAAGGGCGGAGTGTCCCAGAGGATGTTTCCGTCATCGGCTATGACGACATTCATTTTGCTCGCTATATTGATCCGCCCCTCACCACGATTGGGCAGGATTTGATTTTAGCGGGGCGTTTGCTGGTTATGAAACTGCTCAATGCCAGTGGCCCTGACGACATACGCTCAGAACGCCTGCCCACGGAATTGATACAACGGGAGAGTTGCGGCGCTTTGAGCTAACGGATCAGAGGACTGACGACACAAATCCTGAATAGGCTGAAATTTTGCCATTCTGAACAGCTTCGCCAACCGTGAAATCTGAAACTGCAGGGCCAGCATAAGGCAAGGCCTGACTCGTCAGGTTGAAGACACAGCGCCTTGTCCGGCCATTCCAGACACGATCAAAAACAAGCAGAGCGCCCTCACCGTCAAACTGAATATCACCCAAACGCAGGATCTCGCAGCCATTGCGTAGCGAGATAATCGCCCGCTGAATATTCAGCACACTCTGCGGATCGGCTTCCTGATCCATCACAGAATAGGCTTTGTGATGGTCCTGCATCGGCAGCCACGGTTTCGCCTCGGAAAAGCCCGCATAATCATTCCCGGTTCCATCCCAAGGCATGGGAGTCCGAGCCCCATCACGGCCCAAAGTTTCTGGCCAGTTGGTAATCGCTTCCGGGTCTTTTAGATCTTCAAACGCAATCTCACCCTGCATCAAGCCCAGCTCGCCACCGTAATAGACAAAGGCGTTTCCGCGTAATGCGGTGAGCAGAAGCGCCAGAAGTTTGGAGTAGCGATCAGGCGGGCAATCCCCCCGCCAGCGGGTTACCGCGCGCGGTGCATCATGGTTTTCAAAGGCCCAACTCGGCCAACCTTCACCCGGCTCACCCGGCCATTCGCGTTGCGTCTTCCTGACAAGGTCAGCCGTCAGCGCGTCCGCGTAGAGGAAGTCGAACGCATAAGCGGAATTCAGCCGATGATCGCTTTGCGTAAACGACTTCATTTCCACCAGCGGACGCGGCCCGCCGACTTCAGCGACCGTGAAAACCTCGCGATCATAGCTATCGATGACACTGCGGATGCGTTGGATGAACGGCACGATTTCCGGCTGGCTCATATTGTTCGAATGGCGCTGAAAATCGAACGGGCGCGTTGGCGGGCGCTTAAACTCGGTCTCAACCGGATTATCGGTCAACGCGCGATCATGCATGCCGAAGTTCAACGCATCGAGACGAAAGCCATCAACGCCGCGATCCAGCCAGAATCGCGTGACGTCCAGAATGGCGTCCTGAACCTCCGGATTGTGCAGATTAAGGTCCGGCTGCTCGCGCAGGAAATTGTGCAAGTAATACTGCCCCCGACGCGCGTCCCATTCCCAAGCGCCCATACCGAAGACACTTTGCCAGTTGTTCGGCGGCGTTCCGTCAGCCTTCGCATCCGCCCAGACATACCAGTCGGACTTTGCGTTATCGCGCGAGCGACGGCTCTCTTCGAACCAGGCATGCTGGTCAGACGTGTGGGAATAGACCTGATCGATTGTGACTTTGAGACCCAATGAGTGGGCCTTCTCGACCAGCGCATCGAAATCGACCAGCGTGCCGAAGATCGGATCGACATCGCAAAAATCGGCGACGTCATAGCCGAAATCGACCATAGGTGACGTAAAGAACGGCGAGATCCAGATCGCTTGAACACCGAGCGACGCCACGTAATCAAGCCGCTGGGTAATTCCGTTCAGATCCCCAATCCCGTCGCCGGTCGTGTCCTGGAAAGAGCGCGGATAGATCTGATAGATCGTTGCGCCTTTCCACCACGGGGCAATGCGCGCGGTCTCAGTCGTTTCAGTCTGGTCACTCACGCTGCGCTCTTGCAACGTCGAGGTTGGCGGCGGAAGCGTCATTTAATGTGGCGCTCCGCAAATCCGTCCGTTTGACAAACGGTGATACCAAAAGCGGGGACATCAAGGCTCGCCGTCGCCATCGTCGAGACTTCTGCCGGGCACTCACCGAACAAGGATGTCAGCGTGGTTGTGCTGGGTTCGACCCTTGTATTGATGCGAAGCGGCTCGTCGCCCGTGTTGGCCACAACCAAGTATTCTTGGCCGGTTTCCGGATCAAAGCGAGAAAAAGCAAAAGCTCTGCCCGTCCCGTCGAGTCTGCCGGTCTCAAAGAGACGCGTTTCCGTGACGCCACGCCGGAACGCGGCATGCTCGGTACGGATCACGGCTGTTTCCGCAATATAGCGATAGAGTGGATGCTCCGTATCGAAATTGCTCTCGACTATATCCAGGGCATGGGCGCGACAGCGATCTGGCTGGGTCCTATTTATAAGAATAAACCTGTGCAGGGTGGACCGGGGCAGGAAAGTGCCGGTTATCACGGGTATTGGATCACGGATTTCACCGCCGTCGA
>JBCBGR010000074.1:0-10418 GCA_038526555.1 Pseudomonadota bacterium | reverse complement strand
GCCAGGGCTGATGCAGGAGGCGGTGGCTCTGGGACATTCACAGTCTGCATCACTCTGACAAGCACATGAATCACACGACGACCGTGCGCATTCATATCCTGGAGAGCCTGCAAATGAGCCTTGTCTCCATGATTATTTTGGGTTGGCTCAATCTGCCTCTCGCCGTTGTTGTGGCAGCGGGTATGATCCGCAGCTGGCACGGCTTCTACATTCATTCAGGGCTGCCCTTTGACCATGGACCCTTTCGCAAAGTGCTGGCATCGCCCAATTACCATCGCTGGCACCATGCGGATGAGCCGTCCATCTATGGTAAGAACCTCTGCGACATGTTCCCGATCTGGGATATTCTTTTCGGGACCCATTATGATCCGGGGCGGTGTGATCTGCCGACGGGCGTGTCAGATGCGCCAGACAATGTCGTGCTCGGGCAGCTGCATCCGTTTCGCCTCTATGCGCAGCGCTTATGGACACTGGGGCAGCTGGGACTAGGCCGTTTGAAAGTCAGCCAGACCAAGCCATCGCCTTAAGCGCCTTATAGTCTTCAAGGCAGGTCTCAAAGGTATCCTGATAGGCGGGGCTCACCTCTGGGATCGCTTGTGACGGTGACCCAAACCCTGTCGACGCGATGACATTCTCATACCAGTAAGGGGCCCAAGGCCCGTCTTCTGGCCGGGGTCCTGCCTCCCAAGACAGCATGGCCTTATCAAACGGAATGCCAAACCCCTGTTCGCAAATGGCAGTCAGGGCGCTTTCGGGGTCTAACAAGATATCATCGCTATTAATGATAAAAGGCGTGCGGCCGCGCAGATTTCGGAGCTGTTCAACCAAACGACGCAGCGCGCCGAACCCCAGATCATCTGCCGTAAAGTGAGCCCGTCCTTTCTGGTAGGACGCGATGACTTTTGCGGGATGGCGGAGTAGCAAGACATGCCGCGCATGAGCTACCCAGTCCATCGGCATGCCGTCCAGCATGTGATGGGCCATATGTTTCTGAAAGTGATAATCGACAGTCACGGGGGCGAGAATGCGTGTGGCGACTTCTTCCGCGTCCGTTTCACTCTGTTCCAATGTTTCCTCGCGACCGGGATGGTCAAGGCCCGTTTGTTTCAAGAAGGCCGCAAAAAAGGGTTCATCCCAACAGACCGTGTCGCTTCTTGCCCCGAAGCTCCGCATCATCGCCGTCGAGATATTGCGCGGCCCCGACCAGAGACAGAGGGGGAGACTCACGCCGAGACGGTCTCGATAAGAGCGAGATAAAGTGATTGCAGACGCGCGACCATAGGCCCGCGTTTGCCCGTGCCGATCACGCGTCCGTCAATCATCCCAACAGGTGCCAGTCCCGCGAAAGTGCCCGTCGTAAAGGCTTCGTCGGCAGAATAGCAGTGGCGGAGCGTGAAGTTCTTTTCAAAGACCGGGATGTCGTTCGCGCGGCAGAGATCGATCACTTTGCCGCGCGTGATTCCGCCCAAGCAATAGTCGCCGGACGAGGTCCAGACTTCTCCATCTCTGACGATGAAGAAATGGGTGCTGTTACACGTCGCCACAAAGCCATGCGGATCCAGCATAATCGCTTCATCAGCCCCGGCCTCAATCCCTTGGATGCAAGCGGTGATGCAATTGATCTTGGAATGGCTGTTCAGGCCTGGATCCTGCACATCGGCGCGGCCCCGACGGGTCGAGACACTGGCGAGCTTGAGCGGGCGTTCGGCGGTCGCAGGATCGGACTGTTTGAACTCTGGCGCAATCACGATGGTGGCGGGCGAGATAACCACGCGCGGGTCCTGATAAGGCGTCGAGCGCAGCCCACGCGTCACCATCAGGCGGATATGGACATGATCGGTCATGTCATTAGCGGAGAGGGTTGCGTAAAGCCGCTCCGTCAATGTGGCCTTATCGAGACCCGGATCAATCTTCAGCGCCGCAAACCCTTCCCACAGCCGATCCAGATGATCGTCTAAGAAGGCAATCCGACCCTTATGAACGCGTAAGCCTTCCCACACCCCATCACCGAGCATGAACCCGCTATCAAACACATTCACGACCGCCTGATCGCGCGGGACGAGCGCGCCGTTTACGTTGAAAAGAACAGACGCGTTCCGATCATCGGGAACGTATGAGTGGGTACCAAAAGCCATGAGGCAATATAGCGTTCAGCGTGTTTCTGGATAGGAAAATTTATCGAGTCCTATCGAAATATTCCTTGAGCTTTGCCTTAACAAACTCGCGATTCTCTCTTCCCTCACTGGCTTCGTATTTCTTCTTCATATCCGCGCATTGGGGGGCAAGATCAGCGGCGTCTGTTTTCTCATCAAGACACGAGAAAATCTCGTGAATGCTATAGTCCTGTCCAGTGGCAACATAATCTCTGCCAGCAAAATAATCTGGAAGACACGAACACCGGCCCAACTCGTAGGCTCCGTCAAAATTTTGACGAATGCTTACGAAGTAAGATCGCTCGAATTCATGGCGCGTATAGCAACTACTTGTCGGCCCATAACCATTTATCGTGATTGTTTCTCTTAAATTCTGCCCGAGATCATCAAGGACAAGGTACGTATTTGAGACTGTATTTCGTGGTGGCGGCCCATCCGGTTTTCTCTCTTTAGCCTTTACGAGCGTAGAAGATAGAGGTGTGACAAGAACCGCTGTTTTGCCTCTCATAAGGTCACTGACATATGTAGACTTTGGATCATTCACACAGAAGCATGAGCACCCCAAAGCTTCTAATGGTATCAGAGTCATTGGTATCAGGAGTGAAAGAAGCCTCACCATCGGCGTGAGTATAACGCGAGTGTAGGTTTCGTTCAACGACTACTCCGCCGCGATCAGTCCGGTCGAAGCAGGCTTCCCCATTTCCCCATAAATCGCCCTGTCGGCAATTACTGCGGCGTGGGGGGCGAAGTACAGGATTTCCCACGTGCCGTCATGGTGTTCGACGAGCGCGGTGCAGCTTTCGACCCAGTCGCCCGTATTTTTGTAGGCGATACCGTCAATGTCGCGTTGTTCAGCAACGTGGATATGGCCGCAAATGGCGCCGTCAAATTTCTTGCGGCGACAATAATCCGCCACATGGGCCTCAAACGAATGGATGAAATTCATCGCGCGCTTAGTCTTGGATTTGAGCGTCTTGGACAGCGACCAATATTCCATGCCCATACGGCGTCGCACGACATTCAGCTTCGTATTCATCCAGAGCAGCATATTATAGGCGCTGTCCCCCAAATGCATGATCCACTTTCGGTCGGCGCGCATCAGCCCGTCAAACATATCACCATGAACGACCAGATAGCGTTTGCCGTCTTGCCCCTGGTGAATGGCGCGGTTCTTCACCGCAATATCGCCGAACATCAGACGGAATTTCAGAAAACCACGCAGGAACTCATCGTGATTGCCGATAATGTAGGTGACGTCAGTCCCACGTTTGGCCGCTGTCAGAATCCTGCGGACGACGTTGGTATGGGATTGTGGCCAATACCATTTTTTGCGCATCCGCCAGCCATCGATAATGTCGCCAACGAGGTAAAGCTGCTCGGATGTATGCTCCTTGAGGAACACGCAAAGCGCGTCGGCCTGGCAGCCTTTCGACCCCAAATGGAGGTCAGAGATAAATATGGTGCGATAGTGCGGCATTGGGGTGCGCCGCTAAGGTGCTTCGATGTCTATGGTGTGACGCCGATATTACGGGTCTATGACGATTACGCTGAATCGAGCCCGATATAGAGCAGGCTTCCCGCCATGCAAAAGGCCGCCATAAGATAGAGCGCGACGCTATTCTGCAGAAGGTTGATCTCATGATCGAGTGTCGGGATATCGGGCAAGGACAGCCCTAACCATGTCCAGATCAGCCCGGACACCAGTCCGAGCGTGAGAGCGATGACCCAAGACCGCCAGGGTTTGGAGGTTGGGGTGACGTAATCGGACAGGTCGATCAGCGTACTCTCCGCTCTAACGGCTTGCATGAGGGTGTCAGAAAACCCTTCATCAGCAGTCGGGGCCATATAGTCGGCCAGAAGGCGATTGAGATCATTCTCTGTCATCGTGTCTCTCCTTCATACGCGCTTAATTGCGTTTGTAACGTGGATTTGGCGCGTGTCACATGCGATTTAACCGTGCCGAGCGGCAGGCCTGTAATCTTGGCGGCGTCCCCATGACTGTGGCCGAGCGCGAGGCACAGCATCGCACAGGCCCGGCGTTCAGGCGGAAGCGCATTCATCGCTTGCTCAATATCCAATCGCATCCCCTGGGGGCTGGTCTGCGGTGCTTCAGTCTCCGCATTCCTATCAGCGAGATCGCGACGTCGTGTTTCGCGGCGATAATCATCGACAAAGCAGCGATAGGCGATGCGCAGTAGCCAGCTGCGAATATCCTGAATGCCATCAAGCGGTGTGTCCGCGCGATACGCTTTTAAAAAGGCTTCCTGCGCCAGCTCGTCAGCGAGGGCACTATTCCGACAGAGCCGTCGCAGGAAGGTTCGCACCGCGCCCTGATGGGCGCGCACGATCGGGTCGAACTGATCGGCCCGGCTCAAAGCCTAGTCTTCAGACTTACGGGTGATCCCGAACCAGAGGCCCAAGAAGACCAACCCAACTGTGAATGGGAAGGCTGCAAAGCCGCGGAAAATCTCTGAGGCTTCATCATCCGGGACCACCGTGCCAAACAGAATAATGCTGACGGCAATCGCGATCAGAATGAGGCCAAGGCGTAAGTCAGCATGTTTCGGGCGGCGGCGCACGCCGAGTGTTTTTACGATTTCAGGGGTGATGGGTTCGCCCTTTGCGGCCATGGTTTCAAGCAGTTGAACGGTCGCTGCATGGCTTCTGTGGCGATAGGCGGCGACCGCCCAGACGGTGAGGGGTATGATGGCGAATAGTGCAATCGGAACGAGGACTTCTTCCATGATGTGTCTCCTTTGAAGAATGTTATACTTAAGCAGACGGCATGGCGCGCGCTTTTGGATGCAGATCTATTAAATTTTTTTGGGTCATCTGCATCTGACCGCAAAACTTGATTCAGAAGTGCGCTCGGACCACATGGCCAGACTGTGAACCCTGAACACGACATAAAGCCTGTTGAGGTCATTACGCTCGGCTGTCGCCTGAACGCGTCTGAGTCGGATGCGATGGCGGCGATTGCCCGTGATGACGGTCTGACCAATGCGGTCATTATCAACACCTGCGCCGTGACGAATGAAGCGGTCGCAGAAAGTCGGCGTCGCATTCGCAAAGCCCATCGAGAGCGCCCTAACGCCACGCTGATTGTCACGGGCTGCGCGGCGCAGATTGATCCGCAAGCGTTTGCCAACATGGACGGTGTTGATCAGGTGCTAGGCAATCATGACAAGCTGCTGCCCGGCGCTTTTGCACCCAACCATTTTGGCGAGGGGTCTGAGCGGATACGCGTCAACGATATTATGTCGGTGCAGGAAACCGCCCCGCAATTCCTAGGGTCGGCCAATTCGCCAGAGAAAGCTCAATCGCGCACACGCGCCTTCCTGCAGGTGCAGAATGGCTGTGACCATCGCTGCACCTTCTGCATCATTCCTTATGGGCGCGGCAATGCGCGCTCTGTCCCGGCGGGTGAAGTGGTCAGCCATGTCCGAAATCTGGTGCGACAGGGCTACCGCGAAGTGGTTCTCACAGGCGTTGATCTGTCCAGTTGGGGTGGGGACCTGCCCGGGCAGCCGCCGCTGGGTGATCTGGTCCGCCGTATCCTGAAACTCGTGCCAGAGTTGGAGCGACTGCGGCTCTCTTCGATTGATCCGGCGGAAGTGGACCCGGTACTGTTCGAATTGATTGTGAGCGAGCCGCGTCTGACGCCTTACTTGCATCTGTCTCTACAGGCCGGCGATGACATGATCCTGAAACGGATGAAGCGTCGCCATTCCCGCCAGCAAGTGATCGATCTGTGTTCGTCTTTGCAAGCCCAGCGACCAGAGATTATGTTTGGCGCGGATATCATTGCGGGCTTTCCTACTGAAGATGACGCCATGTTCGAAAATAGCCGGAGTATCATTTCAGAGATTGGCATCCCTTGGCTGCATGTCTTTCCCTATTCCGCGCGAGAAGGGACACCTGCCGCGAAAATCCCGCCAATTGATGGGAATATTGTCAAAGCGCGCGCTAAAATCCTTCGTGAGGAAGGCCAAGCGGTCAAAGCGCGCCATTTGGCCTCTCGTGTCGGCGATCACGACCAAGCGCTGTTTGAAGAAAACGGGCAGGGGCGCTTGCCGGATTTCAGTCTGATCCGCGTGGACAACCCGCCGCCTGCGGGTTCGATTGTGCCTGTGTCTGTGATAGGCGCGACAGATGATCATCTTATCGGACAGATCGAGCGTTAGAGCCGCCCTATGACAGAAAAGAAGAAACGCGGCTTTCTCTCCAAGCTTGGGTTCAAGTCGAAAGAAGAAAAACTCGCGATTGAAGCGGCTGAGAAAGCCGCCGCTCAAAAACGCGTTGATGAACAGATGGCCGCGCGCATGGCCGCGATTAACGCGGCTGCGTTGGCGTCTGCTCGCGCTCAAGACACGAAGTCGGCGGAGATTTCCGAGGCAGAAAAAGCCCGGATTGAGGCGGAAGAGAAGCGTCAGGCTGAAATTCAGGCCGCTCGCGATGTCGAACGTGCCAAACAGCTGGCCGAGGAACAAGCGCGTCGTGAGGCAGAAGCCGTCCTCGAGGCGGAGCGTCAAGCCGAAGAAGAGCGCCTCGCCGAAGAACGCCGCGCCAAAGAGGCGGAAGAAGCGGCCGCCCGCGAAGCCGCTGCCAAAGCCCGGGCAGAGGAAGAAGCCCGCCTTAAAGCGGAGCGAGAAGCCGAGATTGCGCGCGCCAAATCCGAAGCTGAAGCGGCCGAGCTAAAACGCAAAGCTGAAGAAGAGGCCGAAGAGCGCGCGCGTCACGAAGCTGAACGGCTCGCAGAAGAGGCGCGTCTCGCTGAAGAACGGCGTCTGGCTGAGGAAGCCGCTGCCGCTCAACGCGCTGAAGAGGAACGGCTCGCCCGTCTGGCCCGCGAAGCGGAAGAAGCGGAACGCCGCGCCGCCCGCGCCGCAGACCGAAAAGCCCGTGAACAAGCCGAAGAGGCCGAGCGTGAACGGTTGGCTGAGGAGCGTCGCCAGCAACGCATTGAAGCGGGTCTATCGCCCGAGCCTGAACCCGAACCCGATGCCACGGCCGAAGGCGGCTTCCTTGATCGGATCACAAAGGGCCTGCGTCGCTCGACCTCTCGTATGTCGGATCAAATGGC
This sequence comes from Pseudomonadota bacterium, assembly GCA_038526555.1. Taxonomy (GTDB): domain Bacteria; phylum Pseudomonadota; class Alphaproteobacteria; order Caulobacterales; family Maricaulaceae; genus Litorimonas. Next base: position 3,182 of record JBCBGR010000074.1, on the reverse strand, counting down.
GGCGACCTTTAATCAGCGCACGCTGGATCATGAGGCGCTGGAAGATCTCGAAGATATCCTGATCATGGCGGATCTCGGCTCAGATGTGGCGGCGAAAGTCAGTGACAGTCTCGCGGAAGACAAGTTTGACAAGACAGTCACCGATCTCGAAATCAAGGTGGCGCTGGCTGAGACGATTTCCGATATTCTCACGCCACTTGAAACGCCGTTTGTCTTGGGTCTCGCCCGGCCGCAGGTCATTCTGTTTGTGGGCGTGAATGGATCTGGGAAGACAACGACGCTCGGTAAAATTGCCAAACGGTTTGGCGATCAAGGCAAGAAAGTTCTGATTTGTGCGGCGGACACGTTCCGAGCCGCCGCCGTCGAGCAGCTCACTGTCTGGGGTGAACGCGCGGGCGCACCTGTTATGAGCGGAAAGCCTGGCGCGGACGCGGCGAGTCTTGTTTATGATGCGATGAACCGCGCCCGTGATGAGGATTTCGATATTCTCATGATTGATACGGCGGGACGTCTGCAGAACCGCACGGAGTTGATGGACGAGTTGGCGAAGATCATTCGTGTGATTGAGAAGATCGATCCGTCTGCGCCGCATCATAGCGTTCTGGTTCTCGATGCGACGGTCGGACAGAATGCGCTCTCTCAGGTGGAGGCGTTCAAGGAAACGGCGAAAGTCTCGGGTCTGATCATGACCAAACTAGACGGGACGGCCAAAGGCGGTGTTCTGGTCGCCCTGTCAGAGAAGTACGAACTGCCCATCCACTTTATTGGAGTCGGCGAAGCGATCGAAGATTTGGAAAGATTCAGCGCGCCTGTTTTTGCGGCGGCGCTGTCAGGTGTCTCAGATGAATTGGCAGGTTAACCTCGGGGCGGATACGATAGAAAGCATATTAGTATGAAAGTATCGCGTTTATTCAAAAGCTCAGTCGCGTTCGTTTGCTCTTTGGCTATGTCATCGGTTGCGTTTGCAAACAGCCCAGACTCGGATTTGTTTGACCAGATCATGGAACAAGACCAAGCCATGTTCGGGGCGTTTAATTCCTGTGACAAGGCACTGTTCGAAACATTCATCGCGGAGGACGTGGAGTTCTATCATGATAATGATGGCATTGTTGAGCGCGCCTCATTCATCGACGCCGTTGAGACTTCCATTTGCAATAACTTCACACGGTCCTTGATCAAGGAAAGTATGGAAGTCTGGCCAGTTACGGGATTTGGTGCGATTCAAACCGGACGCCATCTTTTTACAAATTCAGGCGCGAGTGAACCTCACGGTGAAGCCAAGTTTCTACAAATTTGGAAACAGGAAGATGGCCAATGGAAGGTCACACGAATTGTGAGCTATGCGCATGGTCCATTTGTACCGATGGTTGAAGAATAGGCTTAAACAGGCGCACTCACACCAATGCCTTGAAGTAAGGCCGCCATAATCAGCATGGCGACTAACCAGTGAAATGTATCGAGAAAGATCAGTCGTTTTGACTGACCGAGAAGGCGATAGCTGACAAACAAGGCGGGCAGCACAAAACCGATCCAGATGATAATCGCGCTACCAATTGCCATGACCCAGGGGCCAGCGCCTTCATCCGTCGGGGCCAGGATGACCGCGCCCGCCAGAATTGCGGCCATCCAGAACTCAGCGATGAAGATGCCGATATAGTGCAACAGACCGGGTCGCATTTCGGCCTGCGCGGCATTTGGCCCAGCCGCCGCAAGCCAAACATTTCGAAAAACGCGGTAATAAAGCCCGCCAAAGATAAAGGCGGCGAGCGTGGCCACGAAGATCGGGATGAAATTCTGTAGAATGTAAATCACGGTGAAGACCCTTCCGAGTGGCATGCTGGTTCGTATAGTTTACGCACACCCCCTTGCCGTGGACCGTATGAGCCCATATCGGCACGCCAAATTCATCCATCGTTCCTACGGAGACAGTCATGAAACTCGATAATACGCTTTCAGCCATTGTGACGGGCGGTGCGTCCGGCCTCGGAGAAGGTACGGCACGCATGCTCGCGGCCGCTGGCGTCAAAGTCGGCATCTTCGATATGAATGAGGAGCGCGGGACATCGGTCGCGAAAGAGATTGGGGGCGTTTTTGCGAAGGTCAATGTCGCCGATAACGCCTCTGTCGATGCCGGGTTTGAGGCGGTTCGCGGCCGGATCGGACAGGAACGCATTATAGTGAACTGCGCCGGGATTGGCGGCGGGATCAAGACGGTCGCGCGTAAGCGGGACACGGGTGAGATCATTCCGCATGATCCGGAAGCCTTCATCCGCATTATTAATATCAATTTGATCGGGAGCTTTCTCTGCGCGTCCAAATCGGCGGCGGGCATGATGGCGCTCGACCCCACACAGCCCGACGGCGAACGCGGTGTGATCATCAATACGGCGTCAGTCGCGGCGCAAGATGGTCAGATCGGACAAGTCGCTTATGCATCCTCCAAAGGCGGTATTCTCTCCATGGCACTCCCCATGGCGCGTGATCTGGCGCGTGAAGGGATTCGGGTGAACACGATCCTCCCCGGCTTCTATGAGACACCGATTTATGAGCAGATGAAGCCTGAAGTGAAAGAGAACCTTCGCGCCCATGTTCAGTTCCCGAATCGCTTTGGTCAGCCCACGGAATATGCCGAAGTCGTCCGCTTCATGTGTGAGCATGGTTACATTAACGGGGAATATATCCGTACGGACGCCGGCGCGCGGATGCCGCCTCGATAATGGTAAAATGGGCTAGAGCGGCATGAGCTGGTAGGTGCCGTTTTCATAGCGGCGTCTTTCCAAGACGAAATCTGACAGGTTCGGCACAGGGCCGGGAATCGTCACTTCAAGAATTTTGTCAGCGGCTTTTGTGACAGGCCAACCGCATTCGGCCTGTTTGCGCTGTCGGAGTGTCGACCAGTCCTCGAAGCTATGATCTGTCATTTTGGCAAACAGCCAACGTCCCCGCAGAGCGGGGCGGTGAATGGTGGAGCCTGAGTTAAGCGGGCAAAGCTCAATCTGATCCGCATAGGCGCTGGCCAGCCCAAGCGTATCAATCACCAGAACATCGCGAACGATATCGCGATTGCGTTTGGCGTTTTCCAAGCGTGACAGACCCCGCTTCTCATCAGCCTGAAGAAGCTTGAGACATGCTTGGACGGCCTAGAACCTTGGGAATGGTGCGAATTGCTCGCGCAGCGCGTC
>JBCBGR010000073.1:0-10493 GCA_038526555.1 Pseudomonadota bacterium | reverse complement strand
GCGAATTACGAGCGCGGGGGTGAATTCGCTGGTGGGGGAGATGGTTTAGCCAAATTTATCGCGAGTTCAGATTCTGAATTTTGACGAAATACTTGGACGCAATGAACACAGCCCCTTTGTCATTGTAGTGCACAGCATCCGCCAAATAATCGTCTGACCACCCTAAACTCATATCGACAGAAAAAACCTGCGAGATCTCTGTCCCCTGCTGCGCAATCGTCTGACCAACTAAAGCGTTGAACCTGTCAAAACGCTTTCTGAGGTCGTTTTGCATGAGATTGCTTTTCGCAGGCGCGATTTGCTCCACAAGAATGTCTGACTCTGGAAAAGCGTCTTGAAGCCGCTCAACAATTGTCAAGACATTCTTAAAAATCCTCTCTGGGCGTCGCTTAGACTCGATCAGATCATTGCCGCCAATCCCAACCAAGATCACATCAGGCATTTCTTCACTGTCCAACACGACGTGAAGATGTTTCAAAACATCCGTCGTTTTAAAGCCTCCAACGCCGGCATGATCCGGATCGAATGAAAGACTACCCAGTTTCGGATAATGACCCGGGTCTTTCAGAGGACCAATCATGTTGACGCTGAAACTAGCTTCCGTCAGCATTTTCCAAAGATGGAAACGATAGCTTTCAAAGTCTGGCGTCGCACCCTCGACCCGCGAGTCACCAATCGTCAAAATCGTTAGCGAAGAAGATGTTTCCGGCGCAGTCTCAGCATTAGAATAGCTGGGAAGGAGCATACAAAAGCTCATCAATAGAAAGGCGATAAAACGCATAAAGTGTCCTTAGGAATTCGCATCCTATCGTTCACCCGGAATATATTCAGAGACAAGTTTCTTTGATGTTATGATTCTCAAGCCTTGTTGCACTTATCCTATGTCTTGAATTCTGAGTGATTTCGGACATAGGATCATGGGACCAAACATATTGTCGAAAAGGGACTCTTATGCTGTTTTCATTTATCGGATGGCTCATCGTTGGTGGAATTGCTGGATGGCTGGCGAGCAAGGTGATGAAGACCGGGCGGCCAAATGGCATTCTGACGGACATTATTTTGGGCGTGATCGGCGCGGTGATTGGTGGCTTCCTGCTATCGCTGCTGGGGCTGAGCGCGCATGGCTTGATCGGCTCACTCGTCACGGCCTTTATCGGTGCAGTCGCGCTGATCTGGATCGTACGGCAGGTGAACCGCTAGGCGAAAAAGATTAGCTGAGGCTCACGCCCGCAATCAGGGCGTGGCCGCCATAGATGAGGGCGAGCGAGGCCGTGCCGCCGCCCAGAACGGCCATAATATCGCCAAAGGTACGCGGGAACGCGTCGACCTTATCCCCCCGTCGGAAGGCGGCGATAATGGAAACGGCACTGTAGGCGGCAAACGCGCCGAATAGCAGCACCTTGGGCAGGTCACCGCCAATCAAAAGGTGAGACAGCGACCAAATCAGCACGCCAAACATCATGGGATGATGAACGGCGCGTTTGATCTTGCCCGTTGGTGCGTAGGCGGCTGCCAGCAGAATGAGCGCGATCACATTGAGCGGTAGGGCTAGCGTGTAAGCGATGCTCGGCCCGACCCAGAGCGGTGCCCCCTCCGGCGCGCCGCCATATCCGACCAGCATGACAATAAAGAAGGCCAGAGAGAGGAGGCTGTAGAGGCCCATATAGCGGGCCTCCCCCATCCGTTTGCGGATGTCTTTGCCGTCTGCGCGCGACCGCAGGGCTGAGAAGAAATGAAGCCCGAAAAACCCGATGAGACAGATATAGAAAAGCGTCATCGGGTGCTTCCCTGCTTATCCGGCCACGGTTGGCAGCTCGTAAGCCATTGGCGCGCCCGGCCCCAGATCAAAGCCGAGGAAGGTCCAGCCCACCACCAGCAAAATGCCGCTGATCAGCATCCAAATTGAATAAGGGATCATGATCGCCGTCAGGCTGCCAATCCCAAAATCTTTCTGCCAGCGCTGCGCAAAGACGAGGATGAGCGGGAAGTAGACCATGAGCGGCGTGATGATGTTCGTCGCACTGTCACCAACACGGTAGACCGCCGTCGCGCCGTCCGGCGAGACGCCGAGCAACATCAGCATGGGCACCATGACGGGCGCGAGCAGCGCCCATTTCGCAGACGCGGAGCCGACGAACAGATTGATAATCGCCGAAAAGAGCACAATCACGCCCAGCAGAATTGGCAGGGGCAGACCCGACGCTTCAATCCCGTTCGCGCCGTGGACCGCTGAAATCAGGCCGAGGTTCGACCAGCCGAACATCGCGACAAAGTGGGCGGCCGCGAAAGACAGGACCAGATAATAGCCCATATCCTTCATCGCCTCGGTCATCATGGCGACGAGGTCTTTGTGATTTTTGATCGTCCCGGCGGCTGCACCATAAGCCCAGCCCGTGAAGAGGAAAAGAACCAGGAATCCGCCCACCAGCGATTGGAATAGGGGGCTATATCTTGTGATCGGGTTGCACTCACCCGCCGCAGCGGATCCGACGGAGCAAGCCGCTTCATTAATCAGCGGCGTTCCAGGACCCAGGGTCATAAAGAGCCAAATGCCCATCACAGCGAGAAAGGCTAAACCTGCATTGCGCAGACCTTTCTTTTGCTTTGCGGTGAGAGGTTGATCTTCATCGGCATAAGAGTCGGAGTCTGCGCCCTCTTCGGGTGTCCACTTCCCAAGACGCGGCTCCACGATTTTATCCGTCACGAACCAGATGAGGGGTAGATAGATCAAAAGTAAGACCAGGATAAAGTATGCATTACCCGCAATGTTGGCGTCATAGCTGGCGTTCAAGATTTCTGCGGCTTCTTCTGTAATGCCGTACAGGAGTGCGTCCAGCTGACCCGGGAACAAGTTCGCTGAAAAACCGCCGGACACACCTGCAAAGGCGGCGGCAATTCCGGCGAGCGGATGACGGCCAGCACTCGCAAACAGAACGCCGGCGAGCGGAATGAGAACCACATAGGCGGCGTCAGCCGCGTGGTTGCCGATCATAGCAACCAGCGCAACAACAGGGGTGAGCAAGAAGACGGGCGCACCGCGCACCGCTGAGCGCATCGCGCTGGCAAAGAGGCCAGAGCGTTCGGCGACGCCTGCACCCAGCATCACGACCAGCACGTAACCGAGCGGGTGGAAGTGGGTGAATGTCTTAGGCATTTCGACCCATAGGCGTTGAATATTGTCGGCTGATAAGAGACTCATCGCCGAAATGACACCGTCGTCTCCAATGCCAAACCGCGCCTTTTGACTATCCGGCATCCCGCTCAGGACTTGCTCGTCCAGTGTCGCCCCGACACCCAGGAAGGCGCAAATGATGGAGATAATGACCAGCGCAATGATGAAATAGAAAAATAGGAAAACGGGATCTGGCAGGCGGTTGCCCGTTCTCTCAATCCAGGCCAGAATGCCTTTTGCGTTGTCCTGATCTGCTGCGATGACGCCGTTTGCCATTCAGTCTGCCCCAAAATGCTCGTCTTGAATTTTCGGTTTAGACAGGTCTGTCGGTCCACGGAAAGGAAAAACCGCAGGAGAAGATTTCTTTCTCCGTTTTAGTCGTTGGATTGGGACAAAAGCCACGCTTTCAGAGTTTGCGCGTCAGGCCCGCGCAACTGCCAGCTCATGCACCGCACACCGCCGCCCATATAACAGACACCTTCGGATGAGACTGGGATAAGATCAAGCTCCGTCCATTGGGCCAGTTGTTCAAGTGCGACCGCATCCTCTGGAATACCAAATTGCGGCACGTAGATGCGGTTCGGCGTGACCAGCATATTGGTGTAAAGCCCGCAAGCGGAGCCGAAGCGCTCATCATATATATTGCTGCCATCATAAGGCGTGAGAATCTCTTGGAGGGTCACACCGGGCAGGCCGCGCCGCAGGTCTGCTTTTAAAGCGTCTGCATAATCCGGATCTTCAGGATAACTGTTGATGACCAATCGGTTGGGTCCGATAAAAGCCACGACCCCATCCGCATGCTCCAACCCACCTTGTTCATCGGCCTCAATGAATGCGACATGGTCCGCGCCAGTGGCATCCTTCACCGCGGCCCGACCTTCGCTCTCGGACAGGTCATTATCACGTAGAAACTTTCGGCTCAGCACCACGCGCCCGTGATAATCATCGACGAAATTGCCCCCATCATTGATGAGGTCACTTTCGGCGATCTGAACACCCGCTTCGTTCAATAACTCTGCCAGCCCACCCTGTACAAAGTCAGCCTCGCGTTGACCTTTGCGCCCGCCGCCCTGCCCGGCAGCAGAGTAGCGCATCATAACAGGCCGCGCAGCATTCAGCGGGGCGAAGTCTCGCATCCAGATATCGGCCATCGGCAGCACCACGACATGGTCCGAGCCGAGCGCCTCTCGATAGACAGGCGACAACTCTGGCCCCGCCAGAATGACCACATCATCCTTTTGCCTAATGGCTTTGGCATAGCGGATGTGAAAATCGACGATGTCGGACTGCACCGCATCATAATATCCATCCAGATTGGGCGCGGCGAGAATGATGAGCTCTCGGTCCGATGAGGAGGTGTTTAACATTGGGTCAGACGCTTTGATTGGAACTGCGCTCATCACAATAGTTAAGGCAATCATGATCCAGCACATCGAATATCTCAAGACGTCCTCCTTCGAGCTCTAATGGATAGATGGCTGTTTTCATGATGCCAAGGTCACACAGAGTTTTCCAAACGGATCAATTGATCGGGACAAAGCATGCGTTGATCGCTAAGAACAGACGAAACTGATCGGAGCTTTTCATGATATCCCGGATATGTTTCTCCCTCCTGATCTCCGTGGGCTTCGTCAGTATCGCGGCCAGTCAGCCCGCTGATCCCGATCAGTCCACGGCACGAAGCGCATCAGAGCGGGAGATCAGATCCGGCGAATTAGGCGGCCTCCTTCTAGAAGCCTCTGACAATGCTCCAGCTATCCTCATTGTTCCCGGTTCGGGCCCGACGGATCGTGATGGCAACAATCCTATGGGCGTGGTGGCTTCGACCTACAAGCTTTTAGTGGAAGACTTAGCTCAAGCTGGAGTCACCAGTTTACGCGTCGATAAGCGCGGTATGTTCAGCAGCGCCGCAGCAGGGGATCCTAATCAGGTCACGCAGGAAATTTACGCGCAGGACTATCTGGATTGGGCCGAAACGCTCCGTGCAGAAACCGGACAAGATTGTGTTTTCCTGCTGGGTCATTCTGAAGGCGGACAGATGGTCTCTGCGGCGGCCGCGCAGGATAAGACGGGCATTTGCGGATTGATTTTGGTGTCAGCTCCTGGGCGGCCCGTGTTTGATGTGCTGCGCGACCAATTAAAAGCCAACCCTGCTAATGCGCCAATTCTCGATCAGGCTATGAAGGCGATTGATCAGCTGGAAGCGGGCGAGAATGTCAAAGTTCGCAGGCTTCACCCGGCTTTGCAGGGACTCTTCGCGCCGCAGGTCCAAGACTTCATGATCTCCAGCTATGGCGTCGATCCCCAATCACTGGTCAAGCAAGCGAGGCTCCCCACACTCGTGCTCCAAGGTGACCGGGACATTCAAGTTTCCCTGGCGGATGCTGAGCGGCTCTCTCAACCAGACAATGCGCGCGCCGTCATTCTGTCCCAAGTCAATCATGTGCTGAAAGTGAGCCCGGATGATCCGGCAGGGAATATGGCCACCTATGCGGATCCGGACCTGCCGTTGGCCGACAGTGTCGTAACTGCGATTGTCGACTTTATCGCTGAGGTTCAGTCCACAAACCCGTAAGTCTAGGCTCGCCTTTCTCGCGCTTTGCCTCTATCTCTAACCTGTGAGCAAACAGACCGACATTCTTGAATTTTCCGATGCCTCGCTAGTGCGAAAACTCTGCGGGCCGAACCATGCCAATCTGGCGCTGATTGAGGATGCATTTGACGTCTATATCGAAGCGCCGGGCGCGAGCGTGCATATTAATGGCGATACGCCGAGCCGTGCACGCGCCGGCGAGCTGGTCAAGGAAATTTATCAACGGTTAGAGCGCGGCTGGCCGTGCGGGCCGTCTGACATTCGCGCGCTAATCCGCGCCATGGGACAGGGCAAGGTCAAGGCCGCGGCAGCAGAAGCGATCATCCCCTTCCCACGCCGCAGCCCCATTGTGCCCAAAACGCCGAAGCAGGAACAATTCATTAATGCGATGCGGGATGAGACGATTACCTTTGGTGTTGGCCCCGCCGGGACAGGCAAGACCTTCTTGGCGACCGCCTATGGCGCATCGCTGCTGGCCCGCGGCGAAGTGAACCGCTTCATCGCCTGCCGTCCTGCCGTTGAAGCGGGTGAACGTTTGGGCTTCCTTCCTGGTGATCTAAACGAGAAGGTCGACCCCTATATGCAGCCGATCTGGGACGCGCTGCATATGGTCTTGGGTCGCGATGAGGTGGATCGCCGCCGTGCGGCTGGCGATATTGAAGTGGCCCCACTGGCTTTCATGCGGGGTCGCACGCTGTCTGATGCCTTTGTCGTTATCGATGAAGCGCAAAATGCCACAGTCGCGCAGATGAAGATGGTTCTGACCCGCTTGGGCGAACGCGCCAAATATGCGGTGACAGGCGATCCGAGTCAGACCGACCTGCCCTACAGCCAGCCCTCAGGCTTGGCGCATGCGCTGAATATTCTCTCTGGCATTCGCGGCATCGGACAGATCCACTTCAAGGGCGCAGACGTCGTCCGTCACCCGCTCGTGGGTAAGATCGTCAATGCCTATGAAAAAGATGGTCCAACACGCTCCGTCAAACCGGGTGAAGCGGACGGCGTGGCGAAGACGATCGCGCGGAGTGCGAAGGCGCGTGACGAAATTGAGAGCCTAGCATCTAATGAAGAGGAATGACTGAATCGTCACTCCTCTTCCGGGTCAACTTTCTTGGATCTATAACGCAATGCGGCGTTCAAGTAATCAAGCGTCGCTTTAAGCTGATCTGGTGAAAGCGCGTCCAGCGTTCGGACTACCAAATCGATCGTATGAGTTGCAAACTCATCGATCCCGACGCCAGTTCCGTAGTGGAAATCTACAATTTCCACTCGGTGCGTTCGCGACCACTCGTCAATCACAGCCTTTGCTGCGGTCTCGTCAAGGTCTGTCATGGTCCGAAGATCAAGCGTATGAGAGTCTGTCATAGATGATCTTCCAAAAGCATAATTCGGCCTGACATCTCGGGCAGGCGTATGCTGAATGCAATAATTGACCAAGATACGCGACTGATTACTTAACTGGAGTAGACGCTCTACATCTGAAAAGCCACTCGGACTTTTTCTCATGAATGATAACATTGCCTGCGGATCAATCAGGCCCAGCCTATCATCCGGGAAAAAGTATTCGGGAAATCCCAACTCCTTAGAGATGTGCTGAGCTATGGCAATTACGGGCCGACATATCTCATCAATGAAGACGTTCATGGCTTCTTGAAGTATATCCTTGTCAATTTTATCGCCTGGCTCGAATGCTATGTTTTGGAAATGCTCTAGCAGGAAGCTTTCAAACATTTGCCGATTGAGATTCAACGCTCTTACCGTCCAAGTTGGGTGCAGTAAGGATGCTGATCGCCCCAACCTATGTTTGTAGAAAACCGCAACCGTCAAAAAGATAGCCAGCATGCAATCGCGTGTTTGCAGCACGCTGCGTTCATGGGTGTGATCCGGATGAGTTGGCTTTGAAATCTGTTGGGATTCATCTCTGAGTTGATTGCCATATTCGACTCTAAGCATTTCAAAAAGCAACTGAACCGCAAAGCTATCCGCGCAAATCTCAGCAGCGTGGGAAAGCCCTAATGGGCCCATTATGGGCCGATCAGGACCGTGTGTTTCACTCAACCCAATATCCGTTGCCCATCCATACTCCGCATAAAATTTATTATGCGCCCAAACCCAGTGGCCGACTTCATGATAGATCAACCAAGAAACTCTGAGCCTGTATTGCTCTAAGTGCCCCTCAAGCGCCAGATCCAAACCAGACGCGAGAGTGGAGGGCACCTCAGACCCAATAGAAATGGAAAATATCTGCGTTTCGCCTCTCATGCGACTATCGCAGCTGGCGAACAGACCTTCGGCGATATCGAGAAACAGTTTAAACTCAGTGGGGGTTTTAGGTGCCCCCCACTCGCTAAATAAAGAAAAATGATTTAGAGCCTTAAGTGCAAACCCTTGGAATATGTCCGTGTAGGACGGGTCTTGTTCCATAAAGCTTATCTTACAATGATGCGCGCCAATGTTTAAAGTACAATCATGAAACTTGCCTTTTTCGGAGATGTGGTCGGTAGGTCTGGCCGGAAAGTTGTCTCAGACCACCTGCCGTCCTTGCGCAAAAAGCTGAGCCTCGACGCGGTCATCATCAACGCGGAAAATGCGGCGGGGGGTTTTGGGATTACTGCCGGGACGGCTGAGCAGCTCTTTGATGCAGGCGCAGATGTTCTGACACTGGGCAATCACACGTTCGATCAACCGCAGGGCATTTCCCTCATTGATAATGACCCCCGCATGCTGCGCCCCGCCAATTACCCACCGGGAACACCGGGACGTGGCGCCAACCTCTATGATGTGAATGGCTACCAGATGCTGGTGGTCAGCCTGCATGGTCGGGTCTTCATGGACAGTCTGGATGACCCGTTTCAAGCGGCTGAGCGCGAACTTTCCGCCGCGCCCCTCGGTGAAGTCGCCGACATTGTGATCGTGGACATGCACGCCGAAGCGACTAGCGAGAAGAAAGCGATGGGCTATTTCTGCGACGGGCGCGCGAGCCTCGTCGTCGGCTCTCACCAGCACGTACCAACGGCGGACGCGATGATTCTGCCGCAAGGCACGGCCTATCAGACAGACGCCGGAATGTGCGGGGACTATAACTCCGTGATCGGTATGGAAGTGGACGAGCCCTTGCGACGCTTCACGACGCGCATGCGCTCCGCCCGGTTCGAACCGGCTACAGGGCCCGCTACCCTTTGCGGCGTTTTTGTCGAAACCAACGCTAAAGGTCTCGCTGACCGGATTGAACCCATCCGTGTGGGTGGACAGTTGGCTGAGCAAATCCCCGTCGTTTGATAAATATGAGATGAACCGCATCTCGCCACATCTTCACTTGAAGCAACAGCGCGCATCGGCAATTCTGAATCCATGATGAGATGGCTTTCCGGTTCTGCACTCTGTGTTCTAATGGCGCTGCCCCTATCCGCGCCCGCCTCTGACATTTTCGAAATCGCCGCTCAAAATCGCGCCTCTGGTACGACCCAGGCGCCTGAGACCGTCCCCTATATTCACACGGTCGATGTTCTGGTGACTGGACGAAAAGGCGACGAAGTGAGGGAGCCTGTAACGGCAAAGCTGCGTGTCGATCCTAGCCAGCCCGAAGGCTCACGCGTCACCATCCTGTCCCGCACGAATGAAGATGTGAAGGACATGAATAATGCGCTGGAAGATGTGATCGAGCAGATCGAAGAAAACAGTCCTGAGGAACAAGCGGAAGGCTTCTGGTGCAGCGCGCGCGATAGCGAAGCGTTTCCTGTCTCTCCGGAAAATTTTGAAGTGCTGTCTGCCGATGAGAACACAACACGCCTAAAGCCCATTCCCAGTCGGATGGTTCAGTTGATGATGGGTGAGGACGATGTGAATGACCTCCCCGGACGGGAACGGGCGATTGCCAAAAAGATGATTGATCGGCTGGAAGGTGAAATTCACCTCGATAGTACCGACGCCTCCCTGCAAGCCATGCGGTTTCAAATGACTCGACCGATGACGGTGATGCTCATTGCGAAAATTAAACGCATGGACATGGAAGTCGATTGCACCCGCGCGCCGAATGGCCACCCTTTCGTCTCGCGCTTTTTGATGCAGGTTGAAGGCGGCGCGTTCGGCTTTGATATGGCCAATGATGTGGAGCTGACCATTGGGGAGCTGACCCCGATTGAGGTCAGCGCCGATCGGGTGTCAGATATTCCGACACCCTAGAGTGAGAAGCCTATGCTTCCGCTGACTTGAACAGGCTCAGTGGGTTACGAAGCAATCCGATCAGTGTGTCGCGGCGCAGCCACAGCATGATGATCTGAGACGCCCAGACCGCAACCGCTGCCATGAAGAGGCCGCCACCATCATTGTTGGGATCAATGCCCAGAGGCGTGAAGAGGTGGAAGCTGATCGCGCCTGTCATGACACCCAGTGCGATCAGGTTGCCCAGAACACCGAGCTTGTTGAAGCGAGAGAACAGGCCGATGATCAGCAGGACGGAGGCGACGAGTTCCGCAGAACCAATCACATATTGTGAGAAAATACCGGATTTGGCGAACAGATCAGGCGCGCCGAGGCTGGTAATCCAATCGCTCAAGCGACCAAAGATTTCCTGCGTATTGGGATGATCGGTGAATTTGAAGCGCAGACTATCGAGGAAGATGGCGGCGCTGAAAACTGTCAGGCCAATGGGCAGATATTTTTTAATGATGGACATGAGGGTCCCCTTTTTAAAGTTAAGCCGTCAGCAGCGCATCAATCGCGCTGACG
>JBCBGR010000072.1:0-10498 GCA_038526555.1 Pseudomonadota bacterium | reverse complement strand
CCCAGAGAAGCGTCGAAATTACAACAGATAGCAAGATGAGCAAACCACCCATGGTTGGCGTGCCGGCTTTCGCCACGATGTGACCTTGCGGACCATCTTCGCGGATCGGTTGACCTTTGCCCTGTTTCACGCGGAGCCAGTCAATCATTCTTGGCCCTAGGATAAAGGCGACCAGCATGGCTGTCATGATGGCCGCGCCCGTCCGAAAGGTGAGATAATTCAACAAGTTGAAGATCTGATAGTCTTCACTCAGCGGTGCCAGCCATTCATACAGCATCAGTTTGGTCCCTCCCCACGCAGCCGACTGACAAGACGGCCAAGACCCATTGAATTTGATCCCTTGAGCAGAAGGACATCGCCCGCCTGCACTTCGTCTCCCAGCGCCGCTTCGATCTCTCGGGTCGAATCAGCATGTAGGCCGCGCATGTCCCGTGGGAGCGCCCCTCGCAAGGCCCGCATACATTCGCCCAAAGTCAGCACGCGTTTAAAGCCAGCTTTGATGAGTGGCTCTGCAAGAGCGGCATGTAGCTCCAACTCATCCATGCCCAATTCTTTCATATCGCCCAGCACAGCAATCTTGCGACCCGGCTTCAATGACGCTGCCATAAAGGCGGCCCGCATGGATGTGGGGTTGGCGTTGTAGCTCTCATCAATGAGCGTGAGCGTTTGTCCATTCAGGCTGATGGCATGAATGTCGCCGCGCCCCTGGCTAGCGGAGACGTGGATCATGGCTTGGGCGGCCTTGTCGAGATCCAAGTCCAGCGCATAGGCAATGGCTAAGCAGGCGGCAGTATTATGACCCCAATGCGCGCCTGTCACATACAGAGGCACTGTCAGCGCTCGCTCGCCAATTTGAAGATGGACCGTTCCGCCATCGGCGTGATGCTCTGAGCCTGTGATCCGAACATCGGCGCTATCCGAACGCCCAAAGGTCATGACGTTCAGACCTTCGGACTGCGCCAGAATACGGTGCGTATATTCATTGTCCGCATTCAGGATGAGCAGTCCGCCCTCGACAAGACCGTGCCGGATTTCCGCTTTGGCGTCGGCGATCTCTTCGACGCTGTTGAAATTGGCTTTGTGTGCGCCCGCGACCGTGGTGATCAAAGCAATATGCGGCGCGACCTGATGGGACAGGTCCGTTAGTTCGCCCGCATGGTTCATGCCTGTCTCAAAAACGGCGAACTCAGTCTCTTTGGGTAAAGTCGACAGAGTGATCGGCACCCCAAAATGGTTGTTGAACGATTTGATGGACTTATGTGTTTTGCCAATCGCCCCGAGCATGACGCCGAGCGCGTCCTTGACGCTCGTTTTGCCAACAGAACCCGTAACAGCAATGCGTTTCGCCTGACTGCGATACCGACCCGCTTGGCCAAGCGCTCTTAAAGCGGCCATAGTATCCTCGACCCGGACGTGCGGATGATGTGTGTCTGTTTCTGATAGCGTACCTGCCGCCCCAGCTTTCATCGCATTGTTCAGGAAATCATGACCATCGCGCATATCTTTCAGTGGCACGAAAAGATCACCAGGCTGCAGCGTCCGCGTGTCGATCGACAGACCTGTGACCTCGAACACCCCATGCGCCTGACCGCCTGTTGCGGCAGCAATTTCGTCTGATGTCCAAAGCACGCTCATGAGAGCAATTCCTGCACGACGGTAACATCATTGAACGGGATCACCGTGTCGCCGACAATTTGCCCTTGTTCGTGACCTTTACCCGCTACAACCAAGCAATCACCCGCCTCAAGCCGTGCAATCCCTTCCGCAATCGCCTCGCGCCGATCCCCGATTTCTGTTGCGGATGAACAGCCACCCAACACTTCCGCCCGGATCGCGGCTGGTACTTCACTGCGCGGATTATCGTCCGTGACAATCACATCGTCCGCCAGCTTGCAGGCCACAGCGCCCATTTTAGGGCGCTTATCCGCATCCCGGTCGCCGCCACAGCCAAAGACGACCCGTAGCTTGCCTTCGACATGCGGACGGACGGACCGCAGCAATTTGGACAGGCCATCTTCTGTGTGCGCAAAATCGACAAAGACCGGTGCGCCGTTCGCTTTGCGCCCGGCCATCTCCAAACGACCCGCGACCCCTGAGAGGAACTCAAGACCCTTGAGAGCGTCGTCCTTCGACACGCCTGTGACCATCGCCAGACCCAAAGCCGTTACGGCATTAAGCGCCTGAAATTCTGCTGCCAACGGCAGCTCAACCTGGTGGCGCTCCCCATCAATGATCAGTGTTAGCATTTGAGAGGCGGCCCGCGGCATGATCTCGGCGATCCGAATATCACGCCCGGACCAACCCACACTGGTCACTGGAAAACCCATCTCTTCGCAGGCCTTTTGAAGTGTCCGCCCGGCCTCATCATCGACCATGATGACAACAGGGTATCCCTTGGGCAGCAACTCGGTAAACAGCCGCGCCTTGGCCGCATAATAGGCCTCGGGCGTGCCGTGATAGTCGTAATGATCTTGCGTGAGGTTGGTGAAGCCTGCCGCCGTCAGCGCGACTTCATCCATACGACGCTGATCGAGGCCGTGCGAGGAAGCCTCCATAGCCGCATGAGTCACGCCTGCCGCGTCAAGCTCGCTCAGCGTGATATGCAAAGCCAAGGCATCCGGGGTTGTATGGGTCATGGGCGCAAGGCCATTAGCAGTACGAACACCCAAAGTTCCAAAGCAGGCTGATTGACGACCTGCCGTCTGCCAGATTTGGCGCAGGAATTCGACCGAAGAGCTTTTGCCATTCGTGCCTGTGACTGCGACGACTGTCTCAGGCTGCTCTGGATAAAAACGCTTCACCAGACGCGCATAATCAAAGCGCGGATCATCGGATGCGATCAGCGGCAATCCCAGCGTATCCGCATCTGGCGTACTGAGGATAGCGACCGCACCGCGTTCGACCGCTTGTGGAATGAAATCGCGCCCGTCCAAGGCGCTGCCGGGGAGCGCAGCAAAGAGATAGCCCGGCTCGATTTGGCGTGAGTCACAGGACAAGCCCGTAAGCGGCGTTTCATCACCCAAACCTAAATCTTTCAGCGTCACCGTCTTCATCGCAGCGCCTCGACGGAGGCACTGACTTGAACGTCCTGCAAAGCCTGTTTGGGATAATCACGCGCACCCGGCAACATGGGTCCAATCCTCTCAATGATGGCGCCAGCGGTCGGAGCGGCGTTCCACCCTGCCGTCGCATAGCCAAAGGTTTCAGGCAGCCCCTTGGGTTCATCAAGTGTCACGAGCAAGACGTATTTGGGGCTGGAATGCGGAAAACCTGCGACAAAGGATGACACTAATCGGTCCGTGTCATAACCACCCGCAATAGGTTTCTCCGCCGTGCCCGTTTTGCCCATGACACCGAAACCGGGAACGTCTGCATTCTTGCCTGTGCCCTCCATCACTGTCAGGCGCATCATGTCGACGAGATCTTGCGCGACCTCGGAAGAAAAAACCCTGTGCGTTTTTGGCGGACGCGTGACATCGCGCGTCAGCACGGTTGGTTCAACATAGACGCCATCATTGAGAAGAGCCGCCACAGCGGTTGTCAGCGCCAGAGGTGTCACCGAAAGCCCGTGCCCGTAAGATACAGTCACAGTCGCCATCTCACCCCAGAATTCCTGAATTTGAGGACGCGCACTTTCCGCAAGCTCGTAAGGGACGCGGTCCAGCAAACCAAGTTCCCGCAAATAATGTTGCTGGCGCTCCTTGCCGATCCGCTGCGCGAGCATAGCTGTCCCACGATTAGAGGATTCGGCCAGCACATAGTCCAGATTGAGCGGCACGGGCGACGGATGATCATCGCGGATAAATTTGTTCAGGACGCGATAAGGCTTGTGCACGTCAAACATTTCATCGCGTGTGGTCAGGCCATCTTCGAGTACCATGGCGACAGTCAACGGCTTGAAAACAGACCCCAGATCGTAAGTCGACATGGCGGCGTGATTGAACCGCGCTTCGTCGGACGCCGCGCCGTAATCATTGGAATTAAAATCAGGGACAGAGACCATGGCGATGATTTCGCCAGACGTCACATCCATGAGGACCGCCGACGCCGACAGCGCCGAGAAATACTCAACACTTTTCTGGAGCTCTTCCGCCATGGCGAACTGCGCTCGACCATCGAGGGCCAAAGTCAAATCGGGGGCTGTATCGGCGGTTAAGCGTTCATCAAACGCGCGCTCCACGCCAGCGACACCCGCCATATCAATGTCAGTCCAACCAATCAGATGCGCCGCGAGTGGTGCGTTGGGATAAACCCGCTTCGGTTCTTTCCGAAAACCGAAGCCCGGATAGCCCAACTCAAAGACTTGCTGCTTTTCTTTCGGCGACAGACCCCGGTCAATCCAGACGAAGGCGCGGTCTGAGGCAAGTTGTTCGACAACGCGCTCACGCTTCAAATCTGGGCGAATAGACAGGAGCGCATCAGCCGTCTCCTCCGGGTTCCAGATCCGCGAGGGCTCCGCGTAAAGTGAGTAGCTCGAGAGGGTCGTCGCGAGGAGCATGCCGTTGCGATCCGTAATATCGGCACGCTGTTGCGTAATTTCCTGCGGCGCGGCGCGACGGTGCGCGTCAGGCGACAGTAGCGCGACTTCGGCCAGTCGGATCAGAACCAGCGCCATCATACCCAGGAAGAGAACAAGGCTGATCCGAATACGAATACGCCCCTCAGACACAGCCTGATGGTTCAGGTCTGCGAGCGCGACAGAGCGTGTATCTGAGAAAGGCGTCGCGCTCATGGCGTCACCTCTTCATCATTGTTCAAGACGTCTTCGAGCGTCGTCACATCGTCGGTTTGCAGCGGGACTAGCCCCAATCGCTCTTCCGAGAGGCGACGCAGACGATCCGGATTTTGCAGAACAGCGCGCTCTGCAACCAACACCTCAATCGCATCTTCATGCGTTTCGATCAGCGCTTCCAACCGCTTGACCTCAGCGCGCGCATCTTGCGCCTGCGCTTTCACGAAGAAAAGGACCATGGTCAGGGACAGACCCAGCACGATCAACAGGAACAGGCCCAATCGGCGCGAGGCCCGCTCGACGGGCGTGTAGACATAAGGCGCGCCGCTCATGTGAGCTGCTCCAATATCGGAAGATCGATTTTCGCAGGACGCCAATCGGCGATGTTCGCTTGATGAGCACGCGCTTCTGCACGAACCGCCACGCGCAGTTTCGCGGATCGCGCGCGGGGATTCTCGGCCTCTTCCTCCTTGGTCGGCTTCACGACTGATCGGCGCGGCAAAGAGAAACTAGCCTCAGGGCCGTCGTTTACAACGACAGGCGTATAGCGCGACCCGCCTTCTGTCTCGCCCGCCCGGTCACGAAGGAACTGTTTCGCAATACGATCTTCCAGCGAATGAAATGTCACGATGACCAGACGCCCACCCGGTTTTAGGAGCTGCTCCGCCGCACAAAGCCCCCGGTAAAGCTCGCCCAACTCATCATTGATGAAAATGCGCAGCGCCTGGAAGACACGCGTTGCCGGATGGATTTTGCCGGTCCGCGCAATGGCATCTTCAATGATCTCGGCCAGTTGAAGCGTCGTCGTGATCTCGGTCTCCTGGCGCGCCTCAACAATGCGTCGTGCCGCGCGGCGGGCCTGCCGTTCCTCGCCATAGACTTTGAATAATGCGGACAGTTCGGCTTCACTTAGCTGCATCACCGCATCGCGCGCCGTTGGACCTTGGCGGCTCATCCGCATATCGAGCGGGCCGTCTTTCTGAAACGAAAAGCCCCGCTCGGCCTGATCAATCTGCATGGACGAGACGCCAATATCGAAAACGATGACGTCCACCTGCGGCAGATTATGCTGATCCATTTCTGAGAATGGGGTTTCAACCAACCGGAACCGACCGGGATAGAGACCAGACAATTGCTGGGCACGCGACAGAACGGTCGGATCACGATCCAGGGCGATCACTTGGCAATCAGCAGCCTTCAAAAAGGCTTCGCTATAGCCGCCAAAGCCGAACGTCGCGTCGATGACGGTTTCGCCATCCGCAATATCGGCAGCTTTGAGCACAGAGTCGAGCATGACCGGGATATGCGGACGGACCGTCACGGACGGACAATCCCCATGACGAGTGGCGAGGCCTTCACACGGTCTTCCATCGCCGCTTTGCGGGCTTCGTGGGCTTCTGGATCCCAGACCTGAAAGCGGTTGCCTAAACCGACAAAGGTCGCGGACGCGGACAGGTTCGCATGCTGTCTCAAATTATCCGGTAGGACGATGCGCCCCGTTTTGTCATAGCCAAGGCGCTGCGCGGCCCCCATAAGCATAACCTGCTGCGCTTCCGCATCTTCCGGCAAGAGCGAGCCATCCGCCACCCTGTCGAAAATTTCGCGTTGTACAGAATCCATCAACGCTTTTCCTCCACCTTCGAGGAATGCGCCGCGAACACTCGGCCAAATGAAGACGGCCGCGTCTTCGCCAATCGCATCGCGAAAGCCGGACGGAACCGAGGTTCGCCCTTTCGCATCAATGGAGTGTGTCGCTGTCGACAAAAACATGGAGCCATCCCGCGCACGACCCGCTGGTCAGGGATGGAGCGGGCCGTGGCAATCCATGGGATATTATGGGAATTCATGGTTTTCAATGCCGCATTGAGGTTTTGTTAGGTATAATTCTCAAACCGTTAATAGACTGTGAGTTCTGTGGATAAATTGATATTCCTGAACGGATTCAACCCACTGCTTTGTGTGTAAGTCAGGAAAAGCGTCAGAGGGCCTATAAGCCGGGTTCTGTCCGGCGAAATCTCGCCTGTGCGACCATTCATCTGGGCGGCTCATTACTGAACCGCTCTTGCAACCGACCCGGACGACATCGACAAAGCCCGACAGGCGCCGTCCCTATTTGGTCTTGCTCCGGATGGGGTTTACCGTGACGGAGCCGCTTGCGCGGGTCCCGGTGCGCTCTTACCGCACCCTTTCAGCTTTTCCGCGCCCCCTTTTTCAAGAGACGACGCGGTAGTCTACTCTCTGTGGCACTGTCCCTGCGGTCACCCGCGCCGGGCGTTACCCGGCATCCTGCTTTGCTGGAGCCCGGACTTTCCTCACCTGCAAGCAGGTGCGGCCGCCCAGCCCTCTGACGGGCTCTTAAATGGCGGGTTCTACGATTTCGTCAAGCCCAGACAGCGGGATCGGAATGGAGTCGGCGGGCGGGGCTATCCCATGACATGGGAAGGTTGGCCGGAAAACGGAGGCGTTTCGTTGGTCCCCAATCTGTCATTTCAAGCGCTGGATCGATGTCGTCGTCGCCGACCAAAGCGAACGCCATACCGTCATTGTCTGCGGGCATGGACGCCAGCAGCGCCGAAGTTCGCGCTAATGATAATCGCGCGGACAGGATACGTCCCTCATTTTGGCGGATGCGCAAAGCCCGAAGCACCGCCGCCGCCATGAGATAACCTGTAGCAAAGTCCAGGGCTTGAACGGGTAACGGGACAGGCGCGTCTGCGCCTTTCCAGACCATACCCGCATGGGCGATCCCGCTGCTCATCTGAACCAGACTGTCAAAACCACGCCGGGTGGACCACGGGCCCGTCCAGCCATAGGCGTTGAGGGCCACGTCGATCAGACTAGGGTTCACCTCGCGCCGAGCCTCTTCTCCAAGACCCAATCTGTCAAAGGCATCACGCCGATAGCCGTGAACTAAGACATCCGCCTCTTTCAGCAAAGCGAGGAATGTCTCGCGACCCGCCTCTGTTTTCAGGTCAAGCGTGGCCAAGCGTTTGCCGGGTGTAACTTCCGTTTCGACTAACGACTCGCCCCAACCCGGTGGATCGATGCGCAAGACGTTCGCCCCGAACCCAGCCAATGTACGCGTGCAAACAGGTCCTGCGAGGACTCGGGTCAGATCAAGAATTTTCAAGCCGCCCAAGGGTCGCGCTGCAGAACCCTCCTGCCAAGAGGTTTCAACCTCCCCCTGATCCGCCCAAGCGATCAGCGGTTCCGCCCCCACCGCTTGTCCTTGCGGATGCGTGCGCCATTCCTCCAATGACATGAGGCGCGCAGCACAGCCCTGTTCTGCGACGACCGCTTGCTCTACAGCGTCCGCGCTCATTTGGGAGACTGTAGCTTCTACAGCGGAACGGTCGGATGAGCATCCCAAGGCGCGAAGGGCGGCGGCTTTATGGTGCGGAGCATTGGTATGGAGGCGGACAAAACCATCAGCCGCTTTGTAAATCCCGGCGAGGTCATCCCAGACGGGCGGGAGGTCCCAGCCTTGCGGTTGAACCGTGAAGCTAAACCAAAGAGAGGCGAGTCGACGGTTTATCGTGATT
Source organism: Pseudomonadota bacterium (assembly GCA_038526555.1). GTDB lineage: Bacteria > Pseudomonadota > Alphaproteobacteria > Caulobacterales > Maricaulaceae > Litorimonas. Next base: position 2,224 of record JBCBGR010000072.1, on the reverse strand, counting down.
GGGTCAGAACGTCCTGAGAGCGCAGCGAGCTCAGCGCATGCCGCGCCGATCGAAGCCACCGCCAAATCAGAGACGGCAAAGGCAGAGGGCCAACTGCCCTCGCCTATTTCATGATAGTTCGGCGAAGACAGCCACTCCTGATCAAGCGCAGAGCTAATCTGCGCTTGAAACGTCATTAGTTGATCTGCGCGCCGGGTTCGATGGAGGGCGTCCCGCCCAGCAGCAACCCGGACAGCTGCGCCGCATCATCTTCGGTCCAATCGATCGGGTCAGGCTGATGCGTCAGAGCGTGACGCAGGACTTCATCGACGGATGAGACCGGAATAATCGTCAGCTCTTCTTTGAGATTGTCAGGAATTTCCGCGAGGTCTTTTTCATTCTCGTCCGGGATCAACACGGTCTTCACACCGCCACGGAGTGCCGCCAGCAACTTTTCCTTCAACCCACCGATCGGCAGGACGCGTCCGCGCAAGGTCACTTCACCCGTCATGGCGACTTCCGAGCGCACTGGAATGCCTGTCAGGACGGAGACCATGGCCGTGACCATGGCAATACCGGCAGACGGTCCATCCTTCGGCGTCGCCCCTTCCGGGACGTGGACGTGAATGTCGCGGCTACGGAACTCGCGCGGGTTGATGCCCAGTTCCGGCGCGCGGGCCTGCACATAGGAATTCGCCGCAGAAATCGACTCTTTCATTACATCCTTCAAATTGCCCGTGATGGTCATCTTGCCACGGCCGGACATGGAGACCGCCTCGATGGTAAGCAAGTCGCCACCAACAGAGGTCCAGGCCAATCCAGTGACAACGCCGATTTGATCCTCGGCATCTGTCCGGCCAAATCGGAACTTCTTCACGCCCAGGAAATCACCGATATTCTCTGGCGTCACAGAGATGTTTGTCTGCTCACCCTTGATGATGAAGGTCAGCGCCTTACGCGCCAGACGGGCGATTTCCCGTTTCACAGACCGAACACCCGCTTCACGTGTGTAGTAGCGAATGATCTCACGGACGGCATCGTCCGAGACATCAAATTCATCGGCTTTCAGACCGTTTTCCTTAACCTGCTCCGGTATCAGGTGACGACGGGCAATCTCCACCTTCTCATCTTCCGTGTAACCCGGAATACGGATGATCTCCATCCGGTCGAGAAGCGGTTGCGGCATGTTCAGACTGTTCGCCGTCGTGATGAACATGACGTCCGAGAGGTCATAATCCACGTCGAGATAGTGATCGTTGAACGTGTCATTCTGCTCGGGGTCGAGGACTTCGAGGAGAGCAGCAGACGGGTTACCGCGATGGTCCGAGCCCATCTTGTCGATCTCGTCGAAGAGGAAGAGCGGATTGACGTATTTCGCCTTTTTCATGGACTGGATTACCCGCCCAGGCATGGAGCCAATATAGGTCCGGCGGTGACCGCGAATTTCGTTTTCATCGCGCACGCCACCCAGGGACACACGAACAAATTCGCGCCCCGTGGCTTTGGCGACAGATTTCCCAAGCGAGGTTTTCCCGACACCTGGCGGGCCTACGAGACACAGGATGGGACCTTTGACTTTTTTGGTGCGCGTTTGGACCGCCAAATGTTCAATGATGCGTTCTTTGACCTTGTCGAGGCCATAGTGATCCGCGTCCAAAATTTCCTGCGCCTTGGCGAGATCGCGCTGAACACGCTTTTTCTTTCCCCACGGAACCGAAAGCATCCAATCGATGTAATTACGGGAGACGTTGGCCTCCGCGCTCATCGGACTCATTTGTTTGAGCTTCTTGATCTCAGCCGTCAGCTTTTCGCGCGCTTCTTTTGTCAGCTTGGTCTTCTCGACCTTCTCGCTCAGCTCCGCAATTTCATCCGTCTCATCCCCGCCGAGCTCGGTCTTGATCGCCTTCATCTGCTCATTGAGGTAATATTCCCGCTGCGTCTTCTCCATCTGGCGTTTGACGCGGCTGCGAATTTTCTTCTCGACTTTCAGGACAGAGGTCTCGCCGCCAATGACGTCCATGATCTGTGACAGGCGTTCCGCCGGATCAGCCGTTTCCAGAAGCTTTTGTTTGGTCGCCAGATCCGCGCCGAGATGCACAGCAACTGTATCGGCGAGCTTGGATGGATCCGTCGTATCGACAACAGACGCCACGACTTCCTCTGCAATGCGCTTATTGACCTTACCGAAGTCAGCAAAGGCTTCGCGCACATCTTTAGCGAGCGCGCGGGATTTAGCCTTATCAAA
>JBCBGR010000071.1:0-10678 GCA_038526555.1 Pseudomonadota bacterium | reverse complement strand
GCAGATCAGGTCGTTGATGGATCTGGGCCTCTAGGGCATTTCCGCTGCTCCAAAAAGTATGACAGTTTTCTGACAGGTTTTGCCGGGGATGGCCTTGAAGTCCCCGGCGACTCGGCGTAGATGCAACAGACGAATTGGCGCGGGGTGGAGCAGCCCGGTAGCTCGTCAGGCTCATAACCTGAAGGTCGTAGGTTCAAATCCTACCCCCGCAACCAATTCAAAAAAGCCGTCCTTCTCAGGGCGGCTTTTTGTTTGTGGGCCTCAGAAACACCAGGATGCGCTTTAGATGAACTTAGGAATATATTCTTGACATTGCTCTATGCCTGAACTTGAGTGCTCGCATGCAATATATTCTGGATGTAGATGGGCAGAAGCGGCGGCTTCAGTGGGCTGAAGAGCAACTCAGTCGCTACTTTGTCCGATTTCCGCCGCGATATATAATCCTGCCGCCCATCAGTCAGCTCGTTATGAGCCTACTCGGTGGGCAGACCTATGGGCATGTATCTCGCGCCGCGCATCAGAATTTGCTCCAAAACTTCAAGAGTTGGTCAGAGGTTCGCGACGCGCCTTATAATCAACTCCATCGGCTTATCCGCGGTGTGACGCGGTCCAAAGAAAAGGCCGAGCATATTCAATCTATCCTGAGTGACATATCGGACCGTGATGGTCGGCCGACACTTGATCATCTTAAGGATTTATCGGCCGAAGACGCGCATCGCTGGCTAGAGTCCATCAAATGGGTTGGGCCGAAAATTGCGGCCGCGGTCGTCAATACAAGCCAGCTTCGCAAACGCAGTCTCGTGATTGATACGCATCATCGGCGAGTCATGCAGCGTTTTGGGTTAATCCCGTATGGCAGTGACTTTGTCCGGTCTTATCGTTTGCTGATGCCGTTGGTCCCAGAAAATTGGACCGCGGAGCAGATCGATGAACACCATATGCGCATCAAGCGTCTGGGCCAGACGCTTTGCCGCCCCCGCCACGTCTATTGTGATCTGTGCCCGTTGAGCGCGGATTGCCCGACCGGGCAGGCGATTTCGCTTGGAAAGCCCGTTTACTTAGGCCCGGAAGCCTCTATGGAGCGGGTGAACGCGTAAGGCTCTGCTTGTGACCCCACGTCTTGGACAAAAACTTCTGGCTGAATATCTCGGCTCCCTTCTTCTGTCGGGGGTCGTGATCGGTTCGGGTATTCTGGCGGTTGCCGTTTCCGGTGGCAATGACGGTGTGGCGCTGCTCGGTAATACGATTGCGACGGGCGCGATCCTCTGGGTGTTGGTTGCAACCTTGGGGCCGATTTCCGGGGCGCATTTCAACCCGGCTGTCACGCTGGCTTTCCTGCTCAAAAAGGAAATCGGTTTGGGGCTCGCAGGGATTTATGTGCTCTTACAGATAGCGGGCTGCGTAAGTGGGGCTTGGCTAGCCCACCTCATGTTTGAACTGCCCGTTCTGCAGATTGCGCAAACAGATAGATCAGGTTTGGCCAAGATGTTGTCCGAAGGGGTCGCGACCTTTGCACTCGTCTTTGCGATTTTTGGGGCGATCCGGTTTGCGCCAAAAGCGGTTCCGATATCGGTCGCGTTAGTTATCGTGGCGGGATATTGGTGGACGGCGTCGACCAGCTTCGCCAATCCGGCGATTTCAATCGCGCGCGCTTTATCGGACACATTTGCAGGCGTTCAACCGGCGGACCTCCCCGGTTTTATTCTCGCGCAGTGCATCGGCGCAGCTCTAGCGACAGCGATCTCGGCGTACCTCTTTTTTGGATCTGAAACGCAGACACAGGATTGACGCGCGCGTCCTTGAGGCGGCACAGTTTGGCATGAAACATTTTCTATCTCTGAGTGATCTGTCTGCGGCGGACCTACGCAGCATTTTGGACGAGGCGCATGCCCGCAAAAAAGCGAGACTGGGATGGCCAAAAGGGCGCGCCGATGATGATGTTCCGGTCGCGGGTCATACGCTCGCCATGATTTTTGAAAAATCATCGACGCGCACGCGCTTCTCCTTTGAGCAAGCCATGCGTCAACTAGGCGGCTCAGCGATTGTGGCCACATCAGATCAGATGCAGTTAGGCCGCGGCGAGCCCGTGAAAGATACGGTCCGCGTTCTCTCCCGCTATGTCGATGCTATTATGATGCGTGTGAACGCGCATGAGACGCTGACAGAATTTGCGCGTCATGCCTCTGTCCCCATCATCAACGGCCTGTCAGATTATAATCACCCCTGTCAGATTTTGGCGGATCTCATGACATTGGAAGAGCGCGGCTTGACCTTGAAAGGGGCGCGGCTCGCCTGGGTCGGGGACGGTAATAATGTGGCGACGAGTTTTGTGAATGCAGCCGCGCAATTGGGCTTTGAACTCGTGGTCGCCAGTCCTGAAGGTTACCGCCTGCGCGGTCAGGATGTGGAGCGTGCCCGCCATCAAGGGGCGAAGATTGAATTGACTGATGACCCGGATGCCACCGCCCATTCTGCAGACGCTCTGATCACAGACTGCTTCGTCTCCATGGGGGACGAGGACTACGACGCACGAATGGACGCCTTGTCCGCTTACAATATTGATGAAGCCCGCTTGGCCAAGGCGAAGTCGGATGCGATCGTGCTTCACTGTCTGCCGGCCTATCGTGGTCAGGAAATCACCGATGCAGTGATAGAAGGGGATCAGTCCGCCATTTGGGATGAGGCAGAAAACCGGCTTCATGCCCAAAAAGCGATTCTGACCTGGTGTCTCTCTGATTAAGGCAGCTCAGCTTGTAAGGTGCTAAGCCTCATTCATGTCTAGCGGGTTGCGTCTCGTGTCACAGCGCGTCACAAGCCGATTTATGAGTTTACGATCCGTCCTTCTCCTATCCTCTCTTCTAATGGGCGGAAGCCTTTCCGCTTGTCAGTCGCCTGACACGACGTATGAGGATGAAACAGCTGATGTGGCTATGCCCGCATCCGGCCCAGGAATGGTGGCTGCGGCGAATCCTTATGCCGTTGAAGCAGGGGCTGAGATATTACGCGGGGGAGGATCGGCGGTCGATGCCGCTGTGGCTGTGCAGGCCGTGTTAGGCCTTGTGGAGCCGCAAAGTTCAGGCCTCGGTGGTGGTGCGTTTCTGGTTCTGCACGACCCTGAAACCCAAAAGACTTGGACCTATGATGGGCGGGAAACAGCCCCGGCGGCAGCGACGTCGGCTCTTTTTCTCGATGAGAATGGCGACCCCGTTCGGTATTTCGATGGGATCGCCTCGGGGCGCTCCACGGGGGCACCGGGCGCGATGGCGATGCTGGGCATGGCGCATGCCGATTACGGCAAACTGGCTTGGGCCGACACGTTGAACTCAGCCGTAACGCTTGCGGACGAAGGGTTTATCGTTAGTCCACGCATGGCCAGCCTCGTCGCGCGAATGGGGCGCTTTGTGCTGCCTCGCGATGACAATGCTCGCGCTTACTTCTTTGTCGATGGCAATCCGGAAGAGCCGATTCCGGAAGGATTTCTCCGCGATAATCCAGCCTATGCCGATACATTGCGCGCTTTACAGGCTGACCCGCGTGCGCTTCTGACAGGTCCGATTGCTCAAGCGATTGTCGACAAAACGCGTGAAGAGCCGCGCCCGGGTGCTTTATCGTTGGAAGATTTGGCCAATTATCAACCGGTCAAGAAAGAGGCGCTTTGCTCTTCCTATCGGGATTATCGTCTCTGTGCGGCTCCGCCACCCTCTTCAGGGGGAGTCGGCGTACAAGCGATCCTAGGAACGCTCGAAAGTTTCGACATGGCGGCTATGGGTCCGTCCGTTGAGGGCTGGCATACGTTTATCGAGGCCAGCCAGCTCGCCTATACGGACCGCGATCAATATGTGGCTGACTCGGCCTTTGTGGATGTTCCGGTCGAGGCCATGCTGGATGACGATTATCTCTCGCAGCGCGCAAACCTCATCCAGCCTGATCAGGCGCTCAGCACTTATGAGGCGGGTGATTTGGGTGAGGCGGGTGCGGACGCCACAGCAGAAGTTCCAGGAACCTCGCATTTCACCATTGTGGACTCTGATGGTTTGATTGTCTCAATGACGACAACAGTCGAAGCCCCGTTCGGATCGCAACGGATGGTGAACGGCTTTATGCTCAATAACCAACTGACCGATTTCTCTTTCCGGCCCGTCGATTCGGAAGGCCGCCCGATTGCCAACCGGGTTGAACCCGGAAAGCGCCCGCGTTCGTCTATGGCGCCGCATATCGTATTTGCGCCAGACGGATCGCTGGCCTTCACAACCGGGTCTCCCGGCGGGAATGCAATCCTCGCTTATACGGCTAAGTCGATTGTCGGCATTATTGATTGGGGTTTGTCCGTTCAGGGCGCGATTGAGCTGCCCAATGTGATCGCCCGGAACGGCTCTGTCCGGTTGGAAGCGAAAGATCTGCCTGACGAAGACACAGACGAGGTGCAGCGTGCCGGGCCCGCTAAAGAGTTCGGGCTGGAATCTGAGATCATCGAAGGCTTGGAAGCCAAGGGCCACAAGGTGGTTCGGTCTCGCGGCGAAATTAGTGGCTTGCACATCATCCAGCGTCAAGCTGATGGCACTTTGGTTGGTGGGGCTGACCCACGGAGGGAAGGGACTGTTGTGACCGTGATGCCCGACGAGATCGCTCAGACAGACGGATAAGGCGTGCTTCCACGCCTTAGGTTCAGTGCAGGTCGCTCTAAAGCTGAGAGTATCAGAGTCGAACGCGGATGGGTGCGCCTGATTTCAGTTTGAGTTCAATGACGAAGTCGGTGGTCTCTGCAGCCTGCGTTTCAACGCCTTCGCCGCTGATGTCGACGCCCACACCCGCGGCACTGATGGTCAATGAGTCAATTGGCGAGGCTGGTATGATGTCCGCTAGTTGAACTGTCGGAAGCCCGGGCAGAACAGCGAAAGCGCCCGCGAGTAATGTGGTTGCGATAATGTTCATGGCTTAGCCCTGGAATTGTTTTGCCGGAGGCGATGCGCCTCCGGCCTCTGGGGTATTTGACTGAAACGCTTCCGTTAGAGCGCAAGAGCGGCACTGACCGGCATAAAGCCGTAGCGGCCTCCGGCACTGACGCGTGTCGCAGCAAAACCACGACGACGGCGGGCACGACGAACGGAGCGTGACGGCGCTGCGTTCCCAGTGATGGCGTTAAGATCAGTATCGATGGTGCGGTAAGTCATCATCTTCTCCTTTCGTTTCTCTTTCATTTATCCCGGTGATCCGGGGTTTTGTTGTGCGTCGCTATCGGCGCCGCTTCGATGAATTTGAAATGAACGATGCCCCCACTTTTGTCACGAAAAACTAAGTTATTGATTTAATTGTGTTTTGTTGGAAAATTAGAAATTCAGTGAATTGTAGTAGGCGAAATGAACGCTTGTAACGGCTAGTTTAGCCATTAACTGGCTTATTTGACCACATTTGCGTCCATGCGCGGAATTGCTCAGCGTTTCAGCGCCCATCTCTTATGAGGTACTAAAAGTTCGGTCGTGTGTTTGCAGGCGGCTTACTCAATCGAGATACAGAAAGGCGGTGATCTGTAGCGATCGTGGAGGCTTGGTCGCCGCGCTCTGATCAACAAAGCGATTGCAGGTGTCGCGCTTGAGTGTGTTTTCATCAGAAAGAGAGACCGTTTTTACTTTCCGCTCTCAGGTTTTAAGGAGCTTTCTTGGATCCGCAGACAGATAGTATTATGTTGACAAAGGAATAATGCGCATAGTATGCGCATGTTATTCATGTCTGGCAGTGCTTTCAAGCAGACGCAGACGCTCCGGTCAGATGATGCTCACGTATCGGCATCTGCTCGGATACATTCAGGCTGTAATTCAGCCCCTCGTGATGAAAAGTTTGATCATCGATCAAGCTTAGTTTGGATCACTCAAACAAAAGTCTCGGAATAGCTCCGATACAATACTGGGACTTCAGTTTGAGCACTTCGGAGGTAGTCCGATGAAGCATTCATCGCGGCTATATCTTGAGCGCTCAACCTGGCCTCATCTCCGATATTCTATGGAGATCGAGCGCAATGGAGCAAAATACTCAAGACCCCATCATTATCGATATCAACGGCGAGCAATACGACGATATCAATTTGACAAGCACTCAGCGCAATTCGCTATCGAATGCGTGGGGCTTTCTGGCGCAGACAATGCCTACTCATCCTTGGATTGCGGGTGTGGCCGCTATTTTGGCTGTCACAATGTTCGGCGACAAATCAGGCAATCTGGTCCAAGTTTCATCAATTTTTGCGATCACTCTGATCGTAATGTCAGCAACCATCAGGTGGAGGTCGCATGGGCGATCGAAAAAGACCCGTCAATCTGACGATGTCGGACAGGACGCGGGACAGGCTCAAGGGCCTTAAAGAGCGGATGGACTGTGACTCACTGTCCGAAGTCATCCGGCGCTCGATAGAGCTCCTTGAGGTCGTGGAAGAGCGACAGGCGCAGGGCGATCAAATTATCCTGCGCGATGCCAAAGGTGTCGAACGAGAAATTATCCTGCGCTAGGTCTGTGGGTGTTAAATCCAGCCCTAAAACCGATATTACTACTCAGTCGCGCGGCCCAAGCCCAAAATAAATGTCGTGCCGTCTGGCCCTGTGTCCAGCAGTTCCAGCGTGCCGCCCATCCCTTCGGCGAGCTCCTTGGAAATGGACAGGCCAAGCCCTGTGCTGTTCTCTGATGTGCCGCGCGTAAAGGGCAGGAAGAGGCGGTCTTCAACCTGTTCGGGTAGACCAGGGCCATTGTCAGAGATTGTGGTGATCACCGTGTCAGCAATCAGTTCTGCGCTGACTTGGATGGTGGGTGCAGACGTTCCGGCTTCCATCATGGCTTGCGCGGCATTGCGTAGCAGGTTGGACAAAATACGGTAAAGTTGTTCGGGGTCGGCTTGGACGTTCACGTTCCGGTCGATCCGATTGGCAACCCTGACCATGGGGAAGGCGGTGCGCATGTCCATCTGCACATCCGCCACAAGGCGTCGGAAGCGAACGGCTTCGACAATCGGCTCCGGCTCGCGGGCGCTGCTATATTCGAGGACTTCGTCCGTCAGCCCCACGCCGCGCTCCACGGTTCGCGTCAATCGCTCTCCCATCTGCGCCAGATCAGGATCACTATTCATGGAGAGGCGGTCAGCCATCAGAAGCGCCGTTGAGAGCACATTGCGCAGGTCATGATTGATTTTTGTGACAGAGAGACCGAGCGAGGCCAGCCGTTCGCGTTGCCGGAAAGCCGCCCGTAGCGACTCTTTGACCTCATGAAATTCGCGCTGCAGCTGGCCGACTTCATCACGTCGATCCGGCGAGGGCGCACCACGCCGTTTTTGCTCAGGCGCTTCGCGGAAAGCCGTCATGTCGTCCGCGAGTGTTTTGATAGGGCGAACGATGAGGCGCAGCATCGTCATATAGATCAGCAGTCCGACAAATGCTGCGATCAAGAGGCTGAGCAGGAGTATGCGGCCCGCATAGGCCCGCAACTCAGCACCGATTTCTGCACAAGGCACCAGCATTTCCAGCCGATCCTGACCCGGAATGGGGGACTCCGTGATCAGGCGGAGATAGCCATCCCCCGTCGCGAAGAAGTCCATACCGGCGGCCATGAAATTGGGTAGCGCCCGTGGTTTGCGGAGATCCTCGACAGCAATGACTTCGCCCTCAGGAGGGTCGCCCAAAATAAGGAGGGTCTGACCATCTTCAAAAGCGGCCAAAAGGTCTGCATCTGTCTGCATCATGAACTGTTCAGCCAGCATTTCAGACGCTTCACGCGAAGGAAGCCCAAATTCCCGGCTCATGAGGGCTTCGGCTACAAGGCTCGCTGAGCGCGCGCGCATTTCAAGCCCTTCTTGACGGAAGATGGCGATGGAGGGAACAAAGAGAAGGAGTTCAGCCAGCATAATGAACCCAATCGTCAGCCCAAGAAGCTGTGCCGAGAGGGAGCGTTTGAGAAACCGTTGCACGGCGCTAGCCCTAAAGAAAAAGGCGCGTCCGGCAAGACGCGCCTTATAATTGTGACCCGGAACTTATTGGATGTTATCGAATACGCTTCCGCGATGTGGGCGCAGGGCCGACACTGATCATTTTGCCAGACGAGCTGCGACGGCGGGACGGCTGATAAGCGACCATGGAGTGGGCTTTGCAGTAGGGCTCGTCTGGCTCCGTTTTACGCCCGCAGAAACGGAACTCGTCAGATGACGGATCGCCTATGGGCCATTTGCACATATTTTCCGTCAGTGTCAGGATCGTTGCATAAGACCCGTCTTTCAGTGGTTTGGCTTCGAGCGGCGGTTCTGCGGATACAGGGAGTTGTGCGGGCGCGACTTTGGGTTTTGCCGTTTTTGATGTTGTCGCCTTGGACACCTTAGGCGCTGCCGCAGCGCGTTTTGGCTTTGTCGCCGTTGAGGTACGGGACGTTGTCGCCGTTTTCGCAGGCTTTGGACGGCTCGGCTTGGCGCGGCCAGACAGGCCCAAGCGGTGCACCTTGCCGATGACTGCATTGCGTGTGACGCCTCCCAATTGTTTCGCAATCTGTGAGGCGGAAAGCCCTTCTGCCCACAATTTGCTGAGGGTTTCAACGCGGTCTTCGGTCCATGCCATGGACGATCTCCTATGAGCGGATGGGCGAGGCGAACCCGCACAGCCTATGGTGTGGTCTTACTTAGGCATCTTGTAACAAGTCTGTCGCAGACCACAAAATGTAGGGAGCACCCTATCCACAGCAAACCATATATTGTGGTTCATTCGTCCACAGTGAGGTGCACTGTGATGTCTGCTGGCGGTTGCTACCTCTCTATTGGACAGGGTGACCTCGTTGGGGCTATGGCGCGGGCCATGGTTGATCAGATCGATACGCAGACGTCGTCTTACAATGCAGCGCCTCAAACACGCGCTCTCGGCCCGGTGAACTGGATGGGGCTGTGGACGCTCTATAAGAAGGAAGTGAAACGCTTCATGCGCGTGGCCCCGCAAACGCTATTGGCCCCGATTATTTCTAACCTACTTTATATGACGGTGTTTGTGCTCGCTTTTTCAGCCCTGCGTCCCGACCCGGCGGCCTTTATGGCGTTCCTCGCCCCTGGCCTCGTCATGCTCGGTATTTTGAATAATGCCGCAGCGAATAGTTCATCCTCGATCATGACGGGCAAAATGATGGGGTCCATTACGGACGTTCTCATGCCGCCGCTCTCTTCAACTGAGTTGGCTGTGGGTTGGATTGCGGGCGCAGCGACTCGTGGTGTGCTCGTGGCGATTGTGACCGCCCTGGCGCTGTCCATATTTACGCCGCTTGTTCCTCTGCACCTTTGGGCGGTGCTATACTTCGGACTGTCAGCCTCTGTCATGATGGCGATGATTGGGGTGCTCTCTGGAATCTGGGCTGAGAAGTTTGATCAGCTCGCCGTCGTCAACCAGTTCATCATTCTGCCGCTCTCATTTCTGTCAGGCACCTTCTACCGGATCGATGTTCTTCCGGAAATGTTTCAGACCCTGATCCAGGGAAACCCGCTTTTCTATCTGATTGACGGGTTTCGCTATGGCTTCACCGGAGAAACTGACGCCAATCTCCTGATAGGGGTTGTCTTTATTGCCGTGTTGAATATCGCACTCTTTATGGCCGTCTGGTTGGTGCTTCGCGCAGGCTGGCGGATCAAATCCTAGGCCTCAGGAGGAAAGAATGGCCAAAGGAAATCACCTTTTTGATTGTTACAAGCCGCCGGAGATCACCTTTGATCGCGGCGAAGGCGCTTATCTCTGGACTGACACCGGGGAGCGCTATCTTGACTTTATTGCCGGGATTGCTGTGAATGCTTTGGGCCACGCGCCCGCCGATATTACTGAAGCGGTTCATGCGCAGATGCAGAAAGTCTGGCATCTGTCCAACATGTTCAAAGTGCCGGGACAGGTGGAGCTGTCCAAGCGTTATTGCGACGCGCTGCCTTGGGCGGACAAAGTCTTCTTCCAGAATTCTGGCACTGAAAGCTTAGAGCTCGCCATGAAAACGGCGCGCCGTTATCAGTATGGCGAAGGTCGCCCTGAGAAATATGATATTATCGGCTTTGGCGGAGCCTTCCACGGTCGGTCGTTTGCGGCGATCAACGCGGCGGGGAATCCGAAATATCTGGAAGGGTTCGGCCCACGCTTGCCGGGGTTCATTAATCTGCCATTCGGCGATCATGACGCGTTGAAAGAAGCGATGGGTGAAACGACTGCTGCCGTTTTGGTGGAACCCGTTCAGGGCGAAGGGGGCGTGCGTGCCCTCCCGCCAGAATGCCTGCGGGGTTTACGCGAACTCTGTGATGAACACGGGGCGCTGCTGATCTATGACGAAGTCCAGTGCGGGGCGTCCCGGACGGGGCAGCTTTTCGCCCACCAATGGGTGGAGGGCGCAGACCCCGACATTATGGCGGTGGCCAAAGGTGTCGGCGGCGGTTTCCCGCTTGGGGCGGTTATAGCGAGCGAAGAAGCGGCCAAACATATGGTCCCAGGAACACACGGAACGACCTATGGCGGCAACCCGCTCGCCATGGCGGCGGGGCTTGCTGTTTTTGACCGGATCAGTGATCCTGAATTCTTGGAAAATGTCCGGGATATTTCGAACAAGTTTCGTCAGGCGCTGGCGGGCCTCAAAGATGAATTCCCGGATCTGATCGAAGAAGTGCGCGGCAAAGGCCTTTTGGTTGGCCTCAAAATGAAAGTGC
>JBCBGR010000070.1:0-10865 GCA_038526555.1 Pseudomonadota bacterium | reverse complement strand
TCCCGCTCAAGGTTTTGGACGTAAATAATCCAGATACTGTACTGGTCGAGCCTGAAGAACCGGAATGGATGAAGCGGGCCCGCAATGGTAGGAACACGAATACGTCAGATGACGATGGCGGTGACTCAAGCGATAGTGATGCAAACGCAAGTTCTGAATAAGAGCCATTCCCTCCGAGGAGAGTCGGCATGAAGAAGCTAATTACCTATTTTGTCCGCAACCCCGTTGCGGCGAACCTGCTCATGTTCCTGATGATTGTGGGCGGGATTTGGGGTTATCTAAACCTAGAACGCGAATTCATTCCACAAACGACAGTCAATGGAATGTCTGTGACAGTGTCCTGGCCGGGTGCCAGCCCCCGCGACGTTGAGCAGCAGCTTCTTGTACGCATCGAGGAGGCCGTTGATGGGTTGGACGGCATTGATTACGTCGAGAGTAACGGTCGCGAAGGCAGCGCCACAGTCAATATCAGAACAAAGCTCAACGCGGACTATGACAAGCTTCTGGATGAAGTCAAAAATCGCGTCGATGGCATTCAAAACCTGCCACCAGACGCATTCCGTCCGCAAGTTTTCCGTTGGGAAGCGCGGGCTGATATTATGTATTTGGCGCTCTTTGGAGACATGGATCGCTTAACGCTCCAGCGTGAAGCGACGCAGTTGCGTCAAGAGCTCTCCAAACTTCCGGGCTTGCAGCTTACATCACAAATTTCGAAGGTCGAAGAACAAGTCACGATTGAGATTAGTGAGGAAGCGCTTCGTCGTTATGGGATGACCTTTAGTGAGGTCGCGCAGGCAATCTCGGGGTCCTCGGTCAACTTATCTGCGGGTACGGTCGAGACATCGGCAGGTAATTTGCAACTTCGGGCACGGAGTCTTGCAAATACGGCCGATGAATTCCGTAACATTATCGTGCGTCAAACACCGGGCGGCGGCATTGTCAGGGTCCGCGATATTGCCACCGTGATCGATGGATTTGCAGAAGACGATTTCGAAGCGAAGTTTGATGGCCAAACTACAGCCATATTCCAGGTCGTTTCCCCTGATAAAATGAACATTACGGAGTCTGGCGAAGCTATTCGTCAGTTTGAACAGGATATCCGTGACCGTCTTCCACCGGATCTCAACTTCCGGATCTGGTTTGACGGTTCGACGATGTTCGATAGCCGGATGGATCTGATTGGTGGCAATGCCATCTCAGGGATGATCCTCGTGCTCATCATTCTGATGCTTTTCCTAAGGCCTAAAGTTGCCTTGTGGGTGACGATCGGGATCGGGGCAGCCTTCATGGGTGCCATCGCGATTGCGCCGAGCCTTGGCATTACGCTGAATATGATTTCGCTTTTCGCCTTCCTTCTGGTGATCGGGATTGTTGTCGATGATGCGATTGTCGTGGGTGAGAGTGTGCACCTTCACAATGAAAATGGGATTGAGGGTGAACGGGCGGCCATTGGTGGTGCTTATATGGTTGCGAAGCCTGTTTTCTTCGCGGTTGTTACCACGATCATCATGTTCTTGCCGTTCCTGTTCATGAGTGGGCCGATTCAGGCTATCTTCAGCCAGATCAGTCTGGTTGTAGTGGCTGTGCTCGTCTTCTCTTTGATCGAGGCCTTTTTCATTCTGCCAGCTCACTTGCGAGAGCTGAAGCATGTCGAACCGAGTTCAAACCCACTCCTCGCGTTCCAAACTCGGATGGCAGACAGTCTTGTAAAATTCGCAAAGAACCAATTCCGCCCATTCGTCGCGATGCTGATACGCTGGCGCTACGTAACATTGAGTTTCTTTTTGGCCATGCTCGGAGCGGCCTTCGCCTTGCTGATTTCTGGGGTTGCTCCAACCGCCTTCATCCCTGAAGTCGAAGGGGATATGGTCAGCGTGAACGCACGCTTCCCCGAAGGCACGTCCTTTGAGCGGGTTGCCCAAGCGCGTGAGCAAGTGGACGCTGGTATTGCGAAGCTGAATGCAAATGCGATGGCTGATTTCGGCATTCCAGGTCCGATCATTGATAAGCCAGGAACAATCGCTCAGGGCCGTGGGATTGAGGGCTATCTCGGTCTAGCTGAGAATGATGAGCGCCGCCGTATTTCCACACGAGATATTGCGAACAAGCTCGAAGAATATGTCGGCCCCATCCCAGATGCTTTCCGCGTTCAATATGGTTTCACCGAGGGCGGATCCGGCCAGAATGGCGGGCTTTTCTATGCGATTGCAGCCTCAAATGAGGATGACCTCGTTGCCGCAGTGCTGGCGGTGAAAGAGCAGCTCGAGAGCTATCCGGACATTAGTAATGCTTGGGATGGTCTTGAGAGTTCCGCGAGCGAAATCCGTTTCGCACTGAAGCCCGGCGCGGAAACGCTTGGTATCACCCTAAACGATGTCACGCGGCAGGTGCGCCAAGCTTTCTATGGTCTCGAAGTCCAAAGACTGCCGAGAAACGGCGAAGATGTCAGGGTTATGGTTCGCTATCCCGAATCTGCGCGTGAGAGTTTTGACAGCCTGAATGATCTTCGTATTCGGGCCGCGAACGGTGTGGAAGTGCCGCTTTACTCAATTGCAGAAGTTGAGATCGCAGAAGGCATTGGCCGGATCAATCGTCGTGATCGCCGCCGCGTTGAATATACGGGCGCGCGCGTACGGGGCGAGCAGTCTCGCGTGGCCGAGATCAAAAAGGACATGAATGAGAATTTCTTCCCGCAGTGGGAGATGCGTCACCCGCGGGCATCTCGTGTCTCTGTTGGGGAAGACGAAATCCAGCAGACTTTCATGCGTGAATTGAATGTAAGTCTGATTGCGATTGTCCTTGCGACTTACATCCTCTTGGCGATCGCTTTCCGATCATATGCACAGCCCTTCCTGATCCTGATTGCACTGCCCTTTGCTTGGGTCGGTATGATCTTTGGGAATCTGGTCACGGGTGTGCCCTTTGGGATGTTCTCAATCTTCGGGTTCCTTGCGGCGACCGGTGTGGCGATGAATGATAACTTGGTCCTGATTGATTACGTCAATCGATTAAGGGCCAAAGGCGTTGGTGCTTACCAAGCGATGCTGGATGCCTGCACGGCGCGTTTCCGTCCTATCCTGCTTACCTCTGTCACGACGTTTGTCGGTTTGATCCCGATCCTCTTTGAGACTTCGCCTCAAGCTGAATTCTTGAAGCCCATGGTTGTAGCATTGGCCTTCGGCGTTCTCTTTGATTTCTTCCTGACACTTATGTTAGTGCCAGCAATGTATGGGATTGGTGTCGATATTAGTCGCTTTTTCCGAGGGCTATGGAACGGGACGAAATATCCCTCACTCGGGTCGACCTATGACCCAGAACTGGCCATGGCGCTCGACGATTTCGAGCTCGAAAGTGAACCTTCAAGACCAGGGCAAAGCCCTCAAACCGTTCCTGCGGAATAAGACTAAAAAGGGAAATACTATGACTCGTACTCTCACAGCAGGCGTCAGCATGTTCGCTCTCCTACTGGCAGCGTGCTCCGAAGCCCCACAAGTCGATGCGGAAGTCGCGGACACTGAAGTCGCTTTTGCTGAAGTCTCTCAGGATCCAAAGCTGGGGACGTTTGGTATCGAACTTGAGAATATGGACACGACCGTTGAGCCCGGGAATGACTTCTTCCGATATGTGAATGGCACATGGCTCGACAATCTTGAAATCCCTGCAGACCGAAGCGTCTTTACGGCCTTCAATGTCTTGAGTGATCAGGCCGAAGAGCGCGTTCTTGGTATCATTGAGACAGCAGCGTCAGCAGAAAATCCAACACCGGATCAAGCGCGTATTGCTGGCCTCTATAACGCTTATATGGACACAGGCGCCATTGAAGCGAAAGGTTTGGCCCCGATCCAGGCCGACCTTGATCGTGTTCGAAATGCTGAAACGCGTGAAGATATCATTGATATCATGACGGATCGCTCCTTGGGCGTTGCAAGCCTTGTTGGGATTTTTGTTGGTATTGATGCCAAGCAAAATGAGCAATATCGCGTGTCCATGGGTCAGTCCGGTCTCGGCCTCCCGAACCCTGGTGCCTATACGGATGAAGGTGAACGCCCTGAGCGGATCCGCGCCGCCTATCTGGAATATATGACGACCATGCTCACGGAAGCGGGTGTCGATAATCCAGCCGAGCGTGCCGAAGCCATCATGGCGTTTGAAACTGAACTGGCCGCTAAATATTGGGAGCGTCAGCAACGCCGTGACCGCGATCTAACCTATAACAAAATGTCGATGGAGACATTGAAAGAAAACGCGCCGGGTATGATGTGGGATCGTGCCATGAACAATCTCGGTCTTGGGGCTGAGACGGAGGTCATTCTTCGCGAGAAATCAGCAATTGAACATGCCGCCAAAGTCTTCGCTGAGACCGATGTCGATGTGCTGAAAGACTATCTGACCGTCTCATTGCTCGGTAATAATGCTGATATGCTACCATCTGCGATTGACGATGCGCGTTTTGCCTATGTCGGGAAAGCGCTTCGCGGTCAGGAAGAGCAACGTCCACGTTGGAAGCGTGCTGTATCCGAAGTCAATGGCCGCCTCGGCTTTGTGGTCGGTAAGATCTATGTCGATCAGTATTTCCCGCCCGAATCCAAGCGCCAGATGGATGAGTTGATTGAGAACTTGCGCGCAACCTTCAAGGAAGGTCTCGATAATCTGGAATGGATGGGTGATGAGACGAAAGAGCAAGCCCAATATAAGCTGGCTAACTTCCGTCCCAAGATTGGCTATCCCGACGTCTGGGAGACCTATGAAGGGCTAGAAATCGATGGTGACGACCTGATTGGCACGGCCAAGAGCGCACGTATGTGGTCATGGAACGATAATCGTAGCAATCTGGGCCAACCGATTGACCGCGAACAGTGGGGTATGACTCCCCAGCGCGTGAACGCTTACTATAGCCCGCCGCTCAATGAGATCGTTTTCCCAGCCGCGATCCTGGATGCGCCATTCTTTGACCCCAATGCAGACCCAGCCGTAAATTATGGCGGTATTGGTGCGGTGATTGGTCACGAAATGGGTCACGGCTTTGACGATCAGGGCCGCAAGGTCGACGGGAATGGATCCCTGCGCGATTGGTGGACGGAAGAAGATGCGGGACGCTTTGAAGAGCGTGCCGCTGAACTGGCTGCGCAGTATTCCGAATTTGAGCCGCTGCCTGGTGTGTTCATGAATGGTCGCCAGAGTCTTGGCGAGAATATTGGTGATCTGACGGGCGTGAATATGGCCTATCGGGCTTACCGCAAGTCACTGAACGGCGAGGAAGCCCCCATTATTGATGGCTTTACCGGTGACCAGCGTTTCTTCATGGCGTGGGCACAGGTCTGGGCGAGCAAATGGCGTGACCAAGCGCTCGAGCAGCAAGTGAAAAACGGTGTTCACAGCCCCGGCATGTATCGTTCCAATGGGATCGTGCGGAATGTCGATGCTTGGTATGATGCGTTTGATGTGCAGCCTGATGATGAAATGTATCTTCCGCCGGAAGAGCGTGTCGTCATCTGGTAAACATCGCAGCGCGAACAACAGGGCGGCCATATGTTGGACCTTAAAGACGTCTCCAAAAAATATGGCCGAACCATCATTCTCAACGATATTACGAGCCGGTTCGAGCCGGGCGTAACCGTGATCACGGGTCCGAGTGGCGTCGGTAAGTCGACGCTGCTCAGGCTTTGCGCGACAGTTGAAAAACAATCCTCTGGTGTGATTGAGTGGCAAGGATCGCCGCTTCGTAAAAGTCCTGCTTTTCGAAGGGCACTCGGTTACGCACCGCAAAGGATCGACTTTCCAGAAGATCTGTCAGCGATCGATTTCATGCTGCATGTCGCGGCCTTAAAGCGACTTCCCCTCGGATCCGCAAAAGCGCAGTGTCTGTCCATATTAGATCGACTTGGTTTGTCGCGGGATGCGAATAAACCTATCGCGACATGGTCAGGTGGGATGCGGCGTCGTCTTGGGGTAGCTCAGGCTTTTCTGGGTTCGCCTGAGGTGCTGATCTTTGACGAGCCAACAGCCGAGCTTGATAGTGATTCAGCGCAACATGTGAATGCGCTCATCTTTGAAGCAGCAGAACATGCCGTCGTCCTTATGACGACACATCTGGAGTCTCATCTCTCAGACTATGACTATCAGACATTGCGTCTTGAGCCTCCACAATGAGGGACTTCCTCTCGCATGTGCGTCTTCATGCGACGCAGCAAATACGCCGCCATCTGAATAGCCCCTTTGTCTGGATACTGGCGATCGCTGGTCCGATCGGCGCGCGTTACATGGTGCCCGAAGAAGGCGCAGACCACGCGCTGATTAGTGTCAATAATGCCGTGTTGGAACAAAGTGCGTCCGTCATCGGCTTGCAGCTGGGCGTGATCGTTGCAGTGCTCTTTACACCGCTCGCCTATATTTTCCTCAGGGCTGGGCCCACACGAATTCAGCCTCGGCAGGTGACAGACGTCGTGCCGAGATCTCGACCCGCCTTATCGTTTGGCCGCTGGCTGGGGGATACCTCTGTCCTGTGCGGCCTATTATTCATTCTGGCTGTCGCAGGCATTGCCCTGTCTTATTTCAGGCTGCCATTTGAGGATACACAGCCTATCGAGACGCTCGTTGCCACAATGATCGTGGCCGCTCCCGCCATGGCCGTTATCGCCGCAATCCGGAACATATTCATCATGCGTCCCGGACTGCGTGGTGCCGGGGGCGATGTCGCTTTCTTTTTTGTCTGGTTGATGGGTTTGACCCTGTCTGCGGCCTTCTTCATGGACGGGACCGGGAATAATGCAATGGCTGACCTTTTTGGTTTTGCTGCGCCGCTCGCGACGGGGGCCAGCGAGCCCGTCCATTCACTTGCGATCGGTGGTGCACCCATCACAGGGAGAATTATCGAGTTTGACGGCATGGCGGGGGTGACGCATCCAGACTATCTCGGTTCTCGCCTGTTCTGGATTATGGTTTCAGGCCTCGCCGTGTTTGGCGCGGGTTATCTGTTTAAACCCGGAAAACCAAAGCGTGTAAAAAACCGTCAGCCCGCCCATCGAGGTCCTGCTCAATTCTCGTCTGAGCGCCTGTCACCTATTCTGCCCAAGGGTCGTGGTTGGATCGTTCAGTTGGTCGCTAATTTGCGGGAGCTGGCGAAACCCTACTGGCTGCTGGCCTTAATCGGCGCTGCCGGTTTTGCGGGATTATTCTTGCCTTTACGCGGTATGGTCGGCCCTGCACTGGCCCTACTGCTGATATTCCCAATGACCCTTTACGGGGCGCGTTGGCGGGAGAAATCGACGGACGCTTGGCTGGGGACCTTACCGACGCATACATTGCCGAGAGTGGTCGTCAGGTTGCTCGCGGCGATCCTTTTCGCCGTAATCGCACTGCTTCCATCGATACTAACCCTTCAAGCGGGTCAGTGGGGCGACATTCTGGCGATTGGTATGGGTATTCCGATTATTGCATTGGGGCTGGGTTACCTTACGCGTGGCCCTGTTGCAGCCAGACTGGCGCTGCTGATCCTGTGGTATGGCTATCTCAATCTCTAAGCCGAGATAGTTGCCGCCTTAAAACTTATCGGCGCGAATAACTTCAACGTCAGAGATATAGACGATACCGGGATATTGCTCGAAATAGGTGTCTGCCACTTTTTCAGCAATCGCTTTGGCTTTGTTCTTATCCGCCATGATGAATTCAATGCGCACGATAGAGAAGTCTTTGACAACGGCTGCGCGGCTTGCGCGTCGGCGGCCATGTTCCCCCTGACCGGCTCCGGGGACTAAAGTGTAGCCTTTGGCGCCGCCTTGTTCGATGAGGTCGAGAACCTCTTCTTGAATGAGCCGTTCCACGATCAGGACGGTTTTTGTAGCCTGTGAGAACATCGTGAGCTCCTATGGGAAGACCGCATTGCCAAGGGCGATGAAGAGCGGAATACAAACAGCAATCGCTATGGGTGTCCCGATACTTGTCGACGACCCGATGAAGGAGGCAGGGTTCGCTGACGGAATGCCGGCGCGCAGCGTGGGCGGCCCGCTAATGTCTGAGTTGGACGCGGCAATGATAGCGAGGATGACCACGCCACCTTGCGAAAACCCGACAAGCAAATGCGCAACATACCCCAGTCCAAACCCGATGAGGCCATGCACAATCGGGGCGAGGAGGGCATAGACCGCGAACCAATGCGCCACGCCCCGTAGTTCGGCCAGTCGTGAATAAGCTTCCATGCCCATAATCAGCAGCAGGATAGAGAGGAAACCCCGGAAGAGCGGGTTGTAGAATTCCTCATAAACCCGACCCGGTTCTGCAAAAAGGCCAATGGCAATGCCGAGCAAGAGTGCGGAGAGGGCGGAACCCCGCAGACTATCCTTGATGATTTTCCAGACGCCGACCTTTTTCCGGTCGCCACCCTTGGCTTTCTGCATCGCCATGCTGGCCAGAACGATGGCGAGGACGAGTGCCGGAATATCCATGAAGGGGTAGAGGGCCGGGGCCCAGGCTTCATAGGACACCGACTCTTGCTCCATAACCACTAGGGCCGCGGCCAGTGTTGACGCACTCACAGCGCCAAACAGTCCCGATGTGGCGATAGCGTCGTCAAATTTGACGCCGGGGAGTCTTGCCAGGGTGAGCCACCCCACAACCACGCAGATAATACCCGTCAGGGAAGCCATCAATGCGGGCAGGGCAAGCGCTGTCAGGTCTGCATCCTTGATTTCCATCCCACCGTGCAGACCAATGCGCATGAGCAGGACAAAAATGATGAACTGATAGATCGCGTCGGGAACGGTGAGCTTACTGCCCAACGCCGCGAGTAGCATGCCGCCAATCAGAAACGCCAAGGTTGGCGATTGGAGTTGGGATAGAAAGCTGGCCCCGAATTCTGCAAGCAGGTCCAAAGTGAACACCTCTAAAAACACAAGCTTAGGGCCTGTATTTTATCCTATGTCACTTTTCTAGCTTTGAGACGACGCCCAGAGGCAACAATCAAACTATACTGGGAATATGCTCAAGCTATTCTGCGGCCTCTGCGAGGCCTGAGTAAAGTTCCGCCCAGTCTTCCTTGATCATGTCCGCAGCCTTCTCGCCAATCATAATTGAAGGTGCGTTGGTATTCCCAGAGACGACTTGCGGCATGATGGAGGCATCCGCCACGCGGAGGCCTTTAATGTCTCGAACGCACAATCGTGGATCGACGACGGCCAAAGGATCGGTTTTGATGTCACCCATTTTGCATGTTCCGACAGGGTGATAGACCGTGTCGGCGCGATTGCGAATGTCAGCGATGATGTCTTCCTCATCGTCAGACTCAGCCGCGTAGAGCGCTTTGCCTTTGACCTTATCGAATGCTGGCGCACGAAGGATACGCTGCAAAAGCTTTGTCCCTTTGAGAAGCGTGTCGAGATCACGCGAGTCTTCCAGGAAGGCGGGATCAATCAAAGGCGCGTCTGTGGGGTCGGCACTGGCCAGTGTCACAGTCCCGCGGCTCTTGGGACGAAGCACACAGACATGGCAACTGTAGCCACCGCCAAGATGCATTTTCCGACCATGGTCATCGACGATCGCGCGGACCATGTGAAGCTGAATATCCGGCGCGGGTTCTGATCGGTCTGTGTAAAGAAAGCCTCCGCTTTCCGCGAAGTTGGTCGTCATCATGCCCGTGCGGTGATTACGATACTCAAACATGGCTTTGACGGTGCGGACCATACCTCCCAGCCCGGTATTCATCAGGTCTTTGAGCTTTGATTTATAGGCAAGGGTGATGTCGATGTGGTCGTGGAGGTTTTCGCCAACGCCCGCAATGTCGGCCACTTGCTCAATCCCGTGAGGCGCAAGTTTCTCTTTGGATCCGACGCCAGAGAGGAGGAGCAAGTGCGGCGATCCGAATGCGCCACCAGACAGGATCACTTCGCGATGACATAGCACGTCCTGCGATTTCGCTTTCCGGCCTTTGCCAAGGCGATATCGGACACCCATGGCTCTGCCGTTTTCGATCAGGACCTTCTCGACCAAAGCTTCCTTAATTATGGTCAGGTTGGGCCGATCAGAGGCAGGATCGAGATAGGCGCGGGCCGAACTCCAGCGTTCCCCGTCCTTTTGTGTCACTTCATAATAGCCCAGCCCTTCCTGAGTTGCGGCGTTAAAGTCGTCATTGCGCGGAAGTTGAAGCTGGTCGCCCGCTTCCAAGAAGATTTCATTGATCTGCGACGGGCTGCGAAGGGGGGCGACGTTTAGGGGGCCATCTTCACCGTGGAATTCATTGCCACCTGCTTCACGATGCTCCGCTTTCTTGAAATAGGGAAGAACAGACTCATAGTCCCATCCGTCGGCCCCCATCGTGGCCCAATTGTCATAATCATAGCGATGGCCACGAATATAGATCATCGCATTGGATCCGGATGATCCGCCCAGCATTTTCCCGCGTGGCTGATAGCCTTGCCGTCCGTTCAGACCCTTTTGCGGAACCGTTTCAAAGGCCCAATTCCGCCCTTTGAGGATCAATCCCATAATGGTCGCCATCGGTATGCGAACCGTCCAGTGCTTATGGGAGGGTCCAGCCTCTAAAAGCAGGACCGAAACACTCGGATCCTCAGACAATCGTGAAGCGACCGCCGCGCCGGCGGACCCGCCACCGACGACGATGAAATCATAGGCGACGCTCACTTATTTGACGCCTGCCATTTTCTTCGCTTGTGCGATTAGCTTCTCTGTTTTCTCATTATGCGGTGCCATTATCGGGGCCATCATCTTAGCTTTCAGGTTTCCGAAGAATCCCTCTGTGCCTTGGTGGAAAACGCTCTTCATATGGGAGAAAGTCTCAAAGCCTTTTTCGCCCTGATAAGCTCCCATGCCGGACGGGCCAACCCCGCCAAAGGGAAGCTCCTTCTGGCTAATGT
>JBCBGR010000069.1:0-10921 GCA_038526555.1 Pseudomonadota bacterium | reverse complement strand
TCATCGATCTCAGCTCTCGGGATATCGTCCCAAGGGGTACCTTCCCAAGCCCCAAAATCCATTTCCATCAGGCGAAGGTCTTCTTCCAAGGAGAGCTGTTTGCGGTCTGCAATGAATTGGGCGAGCGTGCGACAGCGTTTGAGCGGACTGGTCACAATGCGGTCAATAGCTGGCAAAGCGCGATAAGCTTTCTCGGCCTCTGCCTTGAACGTCGCCGCGACATCCAGATCAAGCTGGCCGTAACAAGTCCCGGGCTGAACCTCGGGCGTTGTATGGCGCAGAAGGATCAGACCCATGCGGCCAACCCCAAATAGAAGCCAACCTCACTCGCTTGCTGTACAGTGCCTAGGGTATCGCCCGTATAACCTCCCAGTTTTCTCTCGAAGAACAGGCGCATTAGAATATGGCCAATCATCACCCCAAGCACTGCGAATAGCAGTGACAAAGGGGAGAAAACGAAACACCAGACAAGAGCAACAATCACTCCTGTCATCAAGACAACAACCAAGCTCGCGATCGATAGACCCCCCGCCACGGGCTTGCCTGTGCCGTGATCCCGGACATAAGAGCTTGTAGCGATGACAAGAACGCTAGAGAGGCGCGATAGTCCGTGACCTGCGATTAACGCGGCCACTACGAATTCGGCTTCAAGCGCAATCAGCGAACCTGCCTTCAGGGACAGCATCACGACCAAGGCCAACGTCCCATAAGTTCCCAAACGGGAGTCTTTCATTATCTCGAGTGATTTTTCCCGTGTCAGGCCGCCGCCAATGCCATCGTATGTGTCAGCGAGGCCGTCTTCGTGAAAAGCCCCAGTCAGGAGCAAGCCGACTGCGATCGCCAGCAAGACAGCCATATAAGACGGCAGAACGAAGCTCGCCGCCGCATAGAAAGCCGCACACACAGATCCGACGAGGACACCGACAAGTGGATAATAGCGAACGGAGGCGGCCATGCGGTCCTCTGAGTAGAGCTCAGTTGAGCGAATCGGCAGGCGCGTCAAAAACTGAACGGCGAGCAAGAAGGTTGCGACTTCGCCTCTCATGCAGGACCACTCACGCCCGCACTTTCAAAGCTCGCCATCTCTCTCAGCATAGCAGCGGCGGCCTTCACCAAAGGGAAGGCAAGCAAGGCGCCTGTGCCCTCACCCAGTCGCATGTCCAGGTTCAGCAAAGGCTTTGCGCCGAGTGCGCTCAGAACCAGACTGTGACCCTGTTCGGCTGATTTATGTCCAAAAACGAAATTGGCTTCACAGCGCGGCGAAAGCGTTTTCGCACATAACGCAGCTGCTGTCGCAATAAAGCCATCCACAATAATGATGCGCTCTGTCTGCGCTGCCCCCATCATTGCGCCCACCATCATCGCAATTTCAAAGCCGCCATATTCCATGAGTGCTGTTTTACCATCGAGCTCAGACGGCGTCCGGTCAGCAGCTATTTGCAAAAGCTCTGACTTGCGTTGAACACCTTCATTGTCGAGGCCCGTGCCTCGCCCGGTCAGAGCCGACACCGACTGCCCGAGTATCTTGGCAATTAATAAAGAGGCTGACGAGGTATTCCCAATTCCCATTTCGCCAAAACAAGCCACATCGGCTTGAATGGCCGCGCCGATCTCACTTCCCCTCTGAAGAGCCGTTTCCAAATGGATCTCTATCATCGCTGATTGTTCAATGGCGTTTCGAGTCCCTCGCGCGACACGCCGATCGATCAAATCAGGATGGTCAATAGAATCACCCACGACTCCCGCATCCACAACTTGAACTGTCGCGCCAACGGATCGCGCAAAAACATTGGCCGCCGCCCCTCCAGCGAGAAAATTGAGCACCATCTGCCGCGTCACAGACTGTGGGTAGGCCGAAACACCCGCTGTCGCCATGCCGTGATCACCTGCAAAGATCGTCAGGCTGCAAGTCTCCGCCCTTGGGCTTAGTGTCTTTTGAATTCGAGCAATTTGAGCCGCAAGCTCTTCGACCCGTCCCAAGGAGCCAACAGGTTTTGTTTTCGAATTAATGGCGTCAATTACCTGTGCTTCAAAGTTGTTTTGATCCATGCGCATGGGAGCCGCCCATAGCGATCCGATTACAAATCACAAGCCCACTCGGAACACTTAGGTCTCGCCCTCGCGCCACTCTTCAGTAGTATCGGGCTCTTCCAATAACCGATTTGCGGCTTCAATATCGTATGTCATAATGGAAATATTCTGACCTTTACGTATCATCTGGCTCCGACCCTGTTTGAGCCTTCCATCCTTCGTCCAACGTAGTCGCTCTTGATTTGATATGTTGAGAAGTTGGCGGATTTCAGGTGCAGAATAAGGTCGTGAGGCTACAGATGACAGAGCGTCATCAATGGATTGAATGATCGCGTCAAGGTCGAATGAAGTCTCATATTCTATAAGTCTCTGGCCCCAATTCAGAACTGTGCCGGGGCTGCGTCTAATAATTTGTTTCGAGCGTTTCCGGGCTTCCTTACTTCGCATATGAAGAGAAGGTTGGTCCAAAAATAGGTGATTGAAATCGTAGATATTCGGAGTGTTCAGCGTCATTACGACGCCACGCTCTAGTGAGTGCAGATCCACAAGAGTGGGATAAATGCGAGTAAAAGACTTGCCGATGTGAGTCTCTAGATGGTTCAATCACATAAAGAGATAAAGATAACACGCGAGCGTCCATTTTTGAGCGCTCGCCGATCCCGACATCAGGGAACGTTTTGAGGCAAGTTTAGGACACTCAACTTATTCATCTAAAGGAGAGATGTGTGACTGCTGCCTCAAATAAAGATAAAAAAATCCGCCGAGTGGCGGGCTCTTAGTTATCTGATAGCCATGTGGACGGATTAATTGAAGGTAACGTCCAACCGAACCGCAAAGGTTCTTTCGTCTCCCAAACGCGCAGTTGGGTTCGCGAAATTGACGAATGTGAAGTACTCATTGTCGAATAGGTTTTCGGCGAAAGCAGTTAGACGAACTTTTTCATTGATCTCATAACCAATTCGCGCGTTGACTAAGAGACGGTCATCGACTTCCGCGTCATCAACATTCTCATTTGTTGTAAAAAAGGACGACTGATAATTCGCGTCAACGCCACCGAAGAATCCTGTGTGATGGTTGTAATCAAACCCTGCATTGAACGTAAACTCCGGCGCATATGGGAATGAGTTACCATCGAAGTCTCGAAGATTTCCCGGTCCTTCTGGCAAAGAAGGGTCAAAGAAGTTGTTCACAAAATCGACGAACTGAGCCGCTGAGTAACTGGCTCCGCCGTAGAGTTCCAAGTTCTCAAGAATCTGGTAACTCACATCCGTCTCTACGCCATAAAGCTCGGACTGACCAGCATTGACCGTTTGTGCAAAGTTCTGGAACGGCGGCGGCAGAGGCTCGGAATTCTGTTGATCTGTCCAGTCTGAGTAATAGGCATTCAAGTTCCAGCGGAATTTCCGATCTTCAGAAATATAGCGTGAAGAGAACTCGTAGTTGGTCAGGAATTCAGGGTCGAATTCAGAAATCGTGTTTGTCGCAAAATTCAACTCTGAACCGCCAGCGCGGTAAGCATCCTGAACAACAAAACCCAATGTCCATAAGTCGTTAGGTTTAAACCGCACACCGATCTTCGGAAGGAATGCGTCGAACTCTGCTTCTGTGGCTTCGCTTGTTGTCCCGGCGAGGCCTAGGAATGGTCCTAAAAGCGCCTGTTCCTGAGGGGAAAGAGGATTAGGGACATTGAGCAAGTCCTGAGTGTTGGTCTGCGTGGCACTTTGCTCTTCCTTATCGAGGCGCGCTCCGAACAAAATATCCCACTGGTCATTCAGGGCAAATTCCCCATCCAAGAAAGCCGCATAGTTTTCAGTTCTTCCTAGACGGAAGCCGTCACGCTGAATGAAAACGGAACTGAAGAGTGCCGGATTAAGCGCCACGAGAAAATCGGGTGCCGCAATGGCAAGCGGTACTGAGAACTCGTCTGTGAACGTATCTTCAACATCAAGGTAATAGAAGCCTGCGACGGCCTTCAGGCGATCACCAGAATATTTCAGGCGGAGTTCCTGCGAGAACGCTTCATCCGTGCCAGCGCGATCCAGTGCCGCGATAGGTGCGGGTGTGACGTCAAAATCTTCAATGCGAACATAGTCCGTGTCTTGATAGGTTGTGATCGACTGAAGCTCGAACTTTTCGTTGATCTCCCACGTCGCGTTCACCGACTGAATGAACGTCTCTGTCCCCTCCCGACCCGGCGTATCATAGGCAACATCACGGCTGACATCCTCTGGGTCAGGGCGAAGGCCTGCAACGCCTCCCGTCGGATCAATAATGTCCTCGCCAGCAAAGTTTTCCGTATAGGATGACGTGGCAATGATCTTGAAATCATCCGTTGGTTCGAAAAGCAACTTAAAGCGACCTGTCTTGAGTTCTGTGGCGTCGGCTTCCTCATCAAGAAACGTATTGAAGATAAAGCCGTCCGTTTCCCGCCAGTTGCCAGCGACCCGGAACGCGAGTTTATCTTCGACGATTGGGCCACCGCCAGCAAAAGCGCCTTGGCGAATGCCGTCTGTGCCGATCTCGCCTCGCAATTTCGCGTCCCATTCATAGGACGGATCCTGTGTTTTGACGTAGATCGCGCCCGCAATGGCGTTGCGACCAAAGTTAGTCGATTGGGGGCCTTTGTAGACTTCAACCTGACCCAGATCCCAGGAGTCGAGCGGCCCAAAGAAAGTCGTCTGATTACTCAGCGGTGAGTCATCGACATAAACAGTCAACGTTGACCCGCTTCCCGCAATGCCGCGTTGATCGACACCCCGGATGGCAAATCCCAGGCCGCCGAACGATGGCACCACATTGGGAATGCGGTTCACAATATCATAAAGGTCGGCAATCGGTTCGCGCGCGATTACTTCCGCCGTCGTGATGGATACACTAGACGTCACATCTTGCAGCGATTGCTCATACTTTTTGCCAACAACAATGATTTCATCCTGCGGATCAAGACCTGCGTCCTGAGCGAAGGTCGGGCCTGCTGCTATCATCAGAGCCATAAGAGATACCATCATTCGTGATGATGGTCTTGGAGTGGATGCGGTCACGACAAACCTCTTTATGCGACGCATTTGCAAAACTAGTGCCCAGTATTGATAATAATTCGCAATAGCAAGTCTTTTCATTGTACACTCAATACGAGGAACTGTGCTTGCTCAGTGTCCTTGAACAGGAATCTTAGAACTTCGCCTCCAACTGAATGGAGAATGTGCGAGGATTGCCGAACTGGCCGAATGTTGGTGTTGGTGCGACGGCGGAAGCGCGATCTGTTGCGTTCGAAATATTTGGGAAGGATGAGACGATGTAGCTTTCGTCGAAGACATTGTTCCCTGCCACGTAAATTCCGAAATTCTCATTCTCCCAACCTGTCCGGAAATTGACGAGCGTTCGGGCATCGATACCTCGGGTCAGCTGGAAATCATCAGACCGAAGGAAGGCAGCGTCCGCGTAATTAGCGTTGACGTTAGCGATCCAATTCTCGGTTGGACGCCACGTCGCACCCACGTTCAAGGTCCACTCCGGCGCTGCCCCAAAATCATTCCCTGACAGATCGACCGGAATATTATTCCGAAAGACAATGAATTCGTCGAACTCTGTGTCTGAAAAACCGATTGATCCATACAAGTTCAGATCGTCAATTCCGTTATAGTAGGCTTCGACTTCAAAGCCTTTCACGGTTGACGATCCAGCGTTTTGGATCTCTGTATCAAACACATTGTTGCTGAGTTGGACCCGCACCTGCTGATCCGTCCAATCAATGTAGAAGAGGTTGGCATTCAGCGTCAGATCGTTTTCCAACCACTGGCTACGGAACGCCAGCTCGTAGTTCCAAGTGAACTCTTGGTCGAATTCATAAGCACTCGAGCGTGCGGCGTTAATGGCTGCGCCGCCTGAGCGATAGCCACGCTGCGCAATAAAGGAGACACTCCGGTCATCGTCAAACTGATAGCGAATGCCGGCTTTGGGCAGGAAACCGCCAAAGGTTGGCGACTCAAACTCGGTAAAGGGGGCGCTCGCGTTGGCTGCTTCTGCAAGAATGAAACCGTTCACACCACCGATAACTTGATTAAGCGGGAACGGGTATAAGGCTGGGTCAGGCAGAACTGTTGAGACCGTTACAATCTGCTCATTCGTATTGGTTTGCTTTTCTTCGTCGTATCGGAACCCGCCATAAAGCGTGATCTGATCATTCACATACCAGGTTGAGTCATTGTAGACGGCCCAAGTTTCGATGTTCTGAGTAAAGTCTGATATCGTCGTAATGAATGACGGGTTTGGATATTGAGAGACAACAAACCCAGCCGTCGCCGCATCAAGACCAAACTGTTGCTGCAGAATGAAACCCAACCCGAGATCTTGATCCAAGTCGATACCACGTTGACCTTCATTAAAAGATCGCGGTGTATCTTCTTCTGAGTAGAAGCCCCCAAAAATAAGTTCGAACCGATCACTAATATAAGTCGCTCGAAGCTCTTGCTGGAGTGTCTCGACGATGTTCTCAAAAATGAGTTCTTCATCACTGTTGGGATCGCGATTCACATCGAACAGATAACTGTAGTTGACCTCATTCCAGCCACTAATAGAGGTCAGAGACCAGTTCTCATTGATTTCATAATCGACAATCGCGGTGAGCGTATCGATCTCAGTGTCGTAACGTGTTGCTGTATTGAGTGGGACTTCGCGAACTTCTTCGGGGTTGGCTGTATCAAGACGGACGAAGGCCTCGCCATCGCTTGATTTCGCTGTGCTGGCCGTCAGGTTGATTTCAAGGCCAGGAATGGCCTTGGGTTCAATCAGCAATTCCCCGCGAATGCTCTCTGTCTCTTTCGGGTTTGCATCGACGTTGAGGAGGGTATTGGTATTGAAACCGTCAGACTCCGACGTTTCTGCTGCAAAGCGAAAGGCCACCTGATCTTCAATGATCGGACCGCCAATCGCGCCGCCAAGACTATAGCGGTTTTCATTAGTCGTGTAGATCGCTCTGAGACGGCCTTCCCAATCGTAAGTCGGCTCGGCCGTATTGATGACAATCGCGCCTGCAAGAGAGGCGCGACCTTGCAATGTGGATTGAGGCCCGCGCAAGATTTCGATCTGGGTGATGTCCCAAATCTCAGCAGGCGCTCCAAATAGAGCTTGGCGAGGTAGGGCAATCCCATCAAGATAAATGGTGGCCAGGTTCCCCTGCCCAGCTCCAGAAACGCTCGTGCTGTTAATGCCGCGGATTGTGAAGTTCGATCCGTCCCGCGTGGTGATATTCGCGGTCCGTTCAATCGCGTCCACAAGATTGAGGATATTCTCTTCTTGAATATCGAGTTCTGTGATGACCTCCACACTCGCTTGAGTATCTTGGACGCTCCGGTTGATCTTCTGACCTGTGACGATGACCTCATCTTCGTTGACAACAGACTCGAGAAGTTGTGCTTGCGCTGGCAGACAGACGCTTAGCGCCGTCATTCCAACCATGGATAAAAGTGCCGCTTTCCGGCTTAAATGGTTCGTCACGGCCAACCCCTTGTTGCGACGCATTTGCAATAACTTGCGATCCACTATTGATAATCATTTGCAATAGCAATAAGAGAATTGCAGAAAGTTCAGAATTGCAAAGGGGCGGTTCTGACGAAGGATCCGACTATGTTTGCTGTCGCGGCCAGCCTTTGCCTCTATGTTGCGTGCCTCTGCTTGTTTCACGCCCACCCTCGGCGAACGGCCTTTGATAAGGTGAAAGCGCAATCCTCTTATCAAACAGGCATGAGAGTGTTGGCTGCCGGTCTCGCTCTACTCAGCCTTGTGATCTTTATTGCTCAAGTCGGTGTCGAAAAAGGCATTGCCATGTGGCTCGGCGTCTTCGTCGCCGCTGGAATTCTAAGCTTGATGATCTCAGCGCTTAAACCAGCCTATCACGTCAAAAGCGGCATCCTATCAGTTGGTCTAGGCGTTCTGACCTTCGGAGGAATTGGGATTGGAGCTTTGATCTAACATGCCTGCGCTTCCTCTTATCATTGGCGGCATTGTTTTCATCGCGATTGGCGTTGCGACATGGAAATCGCCGCGTCTCACAAGCGTCATCCTCTGGGCCTTGCTCGCCGCCATATTTACGACCTGCATGCTGCTGATGCACCTTCCTGGTTCCTTTTCCGAGAAGGCGCTCTGGATGACTTTGGCTGTCCCGCTCATTTGGTGCGGACTTCAGTTCTGGTGTTACTGGGACGGAAAGGCCTGGCGGGTCACAGGCGGTCTGATCGCTCTCACAGTCGTAGGAGCCGCTGTGACATTTCTGACGACGCCCTCTGGCCTGTCAGACCCTTCAATCTTTGCTGAGACAGATGCTCAAACTGTTGAGGAGCCGTCATGAACCGCGAACGCCACCTCCGAAATTATGGTCTGCATAGCTGGTCCGGCATGGTGCTCGGTCTGTTCGTTTACGTTGTCTGTTTCACCGGGTCGATTGCTCTCTTCGCACATGAGATCACAAGCTGGGAGGACCCAGCGAAGCGACTGGCGATCCCTGAACAACCTATTGCCATTGATGCGACATTCACTTCATGGCTGGGGGAACTCGAAGATCTCGGTGAGGTCGAATTCGCCCGCATCGTGCCGCCACACACAATGGAACCGTTTTTCGAAGGCGGCGCGACCGTTCACCTGAAAGACAGCGACGTCCACGAATTTATTACGCGAAAATGGAACCCCGTGACAGGCGATATCTTGCCGGAGCGTGGCGAAGCCCTCTCCGTCTGGCTGCTCGATTTCCACCGAGACCTGATGTGGCCACAAGGCTTAGGCGGGCGAACAATCGGACGAACCATTGTCGGCATTGCAGGCGTCATTCTGATGCTATCGATCCTCACGGGCGTCATTGCCCATACCAAAATTGTCCGAGAGTTTTTCACGCTACGATATCAACGTTCCGTTCGCCTGAAATGGCAGGACACGCATAAGGTTCTGGGCCTATGGGGCTTGCCGTTCTATACAATGATCGCATTCACAGGTGCTGTACTAGGTGTTGTGGCAATCCTCGCTCCGCTTGTCGCTTTGCTCACCTTTAAAGGGGATCAGCAAGCGTTGATCAATGAAGTCATCGGCGAACCCGTAGAAGCGAGCGGCGTTCCTGCCGAGATGCTCAATATCGACAGCTTACTAGCCACCACTCATCCCGAAACCGGGAAAGAACTGGCGTTTATCAACTTCAATAATTTCGGCGACCAGAACGCGCGTTATGATCTGTTCTTTGTTCCCAATACAAAGCTCATGTCTTATGAGGCGGTCCAGATAGACGGTGTAACCGGAGACATTATCCCGGACGCATCTGTCAGCGCTGAGACCCCCGGCAACCGAGCCGTCGCCATGCTATCACCGCTGCATTATGGGACGTTTGGCGGAATGGCTCTGAAGCTTCTCTATCTTGCCCTCGGTCTCTCTCTCGCCGTGATCACCGTCTTTGGTCTGATGATGTGGATTGAGCGTCGTTTGCACGGGAATGAGGGTAGCAAGTCGGAAGTGTTTTATCGCCGTCTGAGCCATATGGTGGCGGGGGCCTCGATGGGCCTACCAGTGGCCACAATAGCGATATTCCATCTGGACAAGCTCTATTGGGGTGCTGAAGCCTCACGCATGATCTGGACGGGATGGACCTATATGATCGTCTGGGCGCTGGGGTTGGCCTATGCGTTTGTCCGCAAAAACGATTACACCACGACTCGAGAGCTCTTGGGCCTAACAGGTGTTCTCATGATTGGAGCCGCCATCCTGAACACGATTATGACCGGCGATACTGTGCTCAATCTCCTGACCGATCAGCACAAAGCGTCAGCTTGGGTCGATGCTTCGCTTATGATCGGCGGCGCATTAACAGCCGCTGTTGCGCTAAAACTGCCCTCAGTGCGTCAGGAAGAGAAGAAAAAGACGAAAGTCAAAGCGATCACAACGCCAGACGTTCTTCTCGAAGGCGTTGCGGAGTAATTTGCTGGCAGGCTAACGAATAAGCCTGCCTTTATCGCCCTAGTTCAAACGAAGTCTCACCTGAGAAGCGACCGCTTTAAGCGCCCCGGCACTCGTGCTGAGGTCACCTGGTCGAAGCGCGGTTGGATAGGCCGTCTCAAGCATGGTGAAGGCCATCTCCATCTGTGATGCAGCGAGAGGTAGCGTCTCCGCAATTGCATCCTTATCGGCTTCATAGAGCGTTAAGGCCGCTTTGTAGAAGCCGTAGCCATAAAGGTAAGGCTCATACTGATCGCTCTCTTGAGCGATTGCATACATATCAGCAGCACGGTCAATTTGGTCTGCCCCCACAGCAGCTTGGACTGCCGCCGCATTTCGTCCATCATCTGTAGCTTTCTCAGCAGCCCGTCGTAAAGCCGCAATAATTTCATCACTACGAGCCGCAATCTACTCAGACGTCTCGCCTTCAAAGATGGCCGAGGACGCGTTCAACAACAGATCGTTGAATTCGTCGACTCCACGCGCCTGAAAAATCGGTTCAATATCCGCAAGGACCTCAGATACGCGGTGAGCGAACATTTCAGCCGCTGCGTTCTTTTTGCCAGCAGCGTGCGCGTCACGGGCCGCAATGATATGAGCTTCTGTAATCGCCAACGCTGACAAGAATACAATTGGATCCGTAACGGCCTGATCAATGGACACGCCGCCTTCACCTTCGCCGCCCTCTCTAGCTGGGGCTGCTACCACCGGGGTTGAGTTTGCAACCTCAACCGCCGCATCTTCGGCCGGAGCGCATCCAGCGGCAAGAGCACTCACACTCATTGCAGTGCAAAGTCCAAAACGTGTCCAAGTTCTGAATTCAACGGCCATTTGTCTTGCCTTCGGGATGGCGTCGATGGTGAAACAATGTCGGGCTTAGCAACACCCATGGAGTGCTTAAGAACAATATCAGCCCACC
>JBCBGR010000068.1:0-10946 GCA_038526555.1 Pseudomonadota bacterium | reverse complement strand
CTACGGCCAACACATCTTTGTCTGCTCCGACACAGAGCATGACGAAATCAGCCTCAGCTGCGGCTTCAGCGGCTGTTACCTTCGCGCCCGCCCCATATTGCTTTTCCCACCTGTCAGCGGTCGCTTGGGTCCGATTCCAGACACGGACATCATGACCCTTCGATCGCAAATGCCCCGCCATGGGGAACCCCATCACGCCTAATCCGAGAAACGCGCAGACTGCCATCATCATTCCTTTGCTTTTGAGCCACAAGGTGTCAGGATTTCTTTGTTGAAACCGCTTGAAGTTCGCATCGCCTATCGCCCATAGCTGAACAGGAAGGCAAGGGAGGAGAAACCAGCCATATGTGGGCCCTGCCTGAAGTCATTCAAATGTGGAGCGTTTTCGCGATCGTCACGATCGGCGTCTACCTCTATGTGCGAGAGCGGTTCTCGATTGAAGCGATCAGTGTCGGGCTGATCTTCACGCTGATGCTCTTTGGCGTGTTGTTCACCACTTCAGGTCAAGGCCTAGACAGCGCCGCTATGCTCTCAGGCTTTGCCGCCCCGGCGCTGATCACGATTATGGCTCTGCTGGTCGTTGGTCAGGGTTTGTTTCAGACTGGAGCGCTGGAGCGTGTCACAGTCGCGATCAACCGGTCTCTGGACCGCACACCACGAAGGACGCTTGCTGTCGTCTTCGGCGTGGCATTTGGTGTGTCAATGTTCATGAATAATACGCCGGTCGTGGTCATGTTCATCCCTGTTTTAGCCGCGATGAGTGGAAAATTGGGCGTTACGGCATCCCGCTTTATGATGCCCCTGTCCTTCCTCTGCATCCTGGCTGGTATGACGACGCTGATTGGGAGCTCGACCAACCTGCTGGTCAATGACGTGCTCGTCCGAACTACGGATTTTTCGCTGTCATTCTTCACGCAGTTTGTACCCGGCATGACACTCGCAGTCATCGGGGCGACCTTCATCATCATCGCCTCTCCATGGTTGATCCCAGATCGCGAGTCAGAAGAACCCGCGCTTCAATCCTCTGGCCAGCAATATATTGCCCAAATCCAGGTCACAGCGGGTCACCCACTCCAAGGCGTGAAACCTGTGGCAGGCCTCTACGCGCAATTGCGCGATGTCACAGTCCGCATGGTCCAACGCGATGAAATGTCGTTCCTGCCACCATTCGAAGAGCCGCTGCAGGACGGGGATGTCCTGATTGTTGCGGCAACACGCCCGCAACTCTCCGCGCTCCTGAAAACACGCCCTCAATATCTACGCGGCATGCTGGAAATCGGGAACTTCTCTGATCACGATACACTGCCTGACAATTCAATCCTACTTTCCGAAGCCGTCGTCGCGCCGGGTTCACGCATGATCGGACGCAATATCGAACAGATCGGTTTCCGCCGACAGACAGGCTGCCTTGTGCTCGGCATTCAACGGCGCTCCCGCATGATCCGAAAACGCATGTTGGATATCCGCTTAGAGGCTGGCGATGTGCTACTACTCTTTGGATATGAACGTGAAATTAGTGCCTTACGCCAGAATCGTGACCTAATTTTGCTCGATTGGAGCACATCCGAACTCCCGGACATTCGCAAAGCCAAGGTCGCACAGGTTGTCTTCTTAGCGACAATTTTGGCGGCCGCACTATCTTTAGTGCCCATCGAAATCGCGGCATTAGGCGGTGCATTGGGTATGATCATGACAGGCTGCCTCAATATCCGGCAAGCTGTTCGTGCGCTCGATATGAGGATATTCCTCTTGATCGGCGCAGCATTTGCGATGGGCTTGGCGCTGGAGCGTACAGGCGGGGCAGAGTTTATCGGCACGAATGTTGTCGACCTGTTCATGCCTTTTGGATCGCAAGCCCTCATTGCCGCTGTCTTTATTGTTGTCGCCATCTTCACCAACATCATCAGCAACTCCGCGGCAGCTCTGCTTTTCGCCCCGATTGCTTTATCGATCTCGCAGCAAGCGGAGATTGACCCCATCATTATGGTGCTAACCGTCATCTTCGCGGCCAATTGCAGCTTTGCCACGCCGATAGCCTACCAAACAAACTTGCTCGTTATGGGACCCGGCCATTATCGGTTTGGGGATTTCGCCAGGTTTGGCATCCCGCTCATTCTGCTTTTATGGGTATCTTATGTCTTGCTCGTGCCCGTCTTCTTTGGTCTTTAGGAACAAGCTTGAGGGGCAAGTGAGAGTATGAGTCATCCGTTCGATCCGAACCAGCTTCAGTTCTTCCTGACGATCCCGTCACCCTGCCCGTACCTGCCCGGTCGGATGGAGCGGAAAATCTTCACCCAGCTCGACCCTCTGGATGGTCCGCATCTTAACAATTACCTGACCCACGCAGGCTTCCGCCGCAGCCAGAACGTCATCTATCGTCCAGCCTGCGAGAACTGCCGGGAATGTCGGTCTTTGCGCGTAAAGGCTGAAGACTTTACGCCGACCCGTGCGTTTCGCCGTACGATCCGCCGGAATGCAGACCTGAGCCTGTCCATAGCGCCATCCATCGCCACGACTGAGCAGTTCGATCTTCTCAACCGATACCTGTTACACCGACATCCCGGTGGTGGCATGACCGACATGGATATGATGCGTTACGAGATGATGGTGGAAGAATGCGCGTCTGAAACCGAAATCATGGAATATCGTGATAAGGACGGCCTTTTAACCGCCTGCATGCTCGTGGATCGTCTTAATGATGGTTTGTCGCTCGTTTACAGCTTCTTCGACCCGGATGCCTCCAAGCGATCTTTGGGTAACTTCATGATCCTGGATCAGATCCGACAAGCGCAAGTCGAAAACCTGCCCTATGTCTATTTAGGCTATTGGGTCCCGGGAAGTCCGAAGATGGATTATAAGATCAGGTTCCAACCCGCTGAAATTCTTGGGCATCGTGGCTGGGTCTCCATGCCGGATAATCGAGAGAGACTATGACCAGACGACGCGATATAGTCCTTGGTGCAGGCGCCCTGGCGGCAGGGGCCGGTGTGCTTGGTACCTTGTCTGGCCGCAAAGAACCGCACTCACCTGCACACGCGCCCACGTCGTCAGACGTTGCCAGCCCCAATATTAATCGCGGGATCAAACAATTCCGCATGGCGACAAGCTGGCCGAAGGACTTCCCTGGTCTCGGCATCATGCCGGAACGGTTTGCGGACGCTGTTCGCGAGATGAGCGACGGCCTCTTGGATATTAAAGTCTACGCGGCGGGTGAACTTGTTGGCGCGCTAGAGTGTTTCAACGCAACCAGCACAGGCGCGGTCGATATGTACCACGCTGCGGAATATTATTGGCAAGGCGTCTCGCCCGGCTTCACCTTTTTCACGGCCGTCCCGATGGGTATGACCGCGACAGAAATCATGGGGTGGGTTGATTGGGGCGGAGGTCAGGAACTCTGGCACGAACTGTCCGCCCGCAGCAACGTCATTGCCTTCCAAGCCGGCAACACGGGACATCAGGCAGGAGGATGGTTCAAATTCCCGCTGACGGGCCTCGAGGATCTTCGGGGTCTCCGTATGCGTATTCCCGGGCTGGGCGGACGCGTCCTATCAGAATTGGGAGGAACGCCTGTTTTATTGCCCGGCGGAGAAATCTACCAAGCGCTTCAATCTGGTTCCATTGATGCGACTGAATGGGTTGGCCCCTGGAATGATCTGGCGCTCGGCTTTTACCGTGAAGCGCCATATTACTACCTCCCCGGATTCCACGAGCCAGGCGCAAGCTTGGCGGTTGGAACCAACCTGCAACGGTGGGAAAGCCTGAGCGCGTCTGAACAAGCCATCATTAAATATGCCTGTAAAGCGGCCAATGATCAGTCCATCGGTGAGTATACGGTTGAGAATGCACGCGCTTTGGAAGTCCTCAAGTCTCGCCACAATATTGAGCCGCGCCTCATGCCCGATGAAATTCTGCAGGCTGTCGTCAACACAGCGGACGAACTCGTGGGCGACATGGCTCAATCCGACCCGCTCGTGACCCGTATTTTCGACAGCTATATCGCCGCGCGCAACCAGTACGCCCAATGGACCGAAATTAGTGATGGCGCGTTCATCCGCGCGCGAACACTCGGGCGTGGGTAACCTCCCATGATTGGGGACGCATTTCACATGATCGGCTGGGTCTTCCTACCCTTGCTCAGCCTGCCCGTTGTCTATCTCATCCTGCCGAAGCAGTGGCTAAAGACGATCATCAGCGCGCTGATCCGAACGATTGATACGCTTCACTATTATCTGGGCGAAATCGTCAAATGGTCTTTGCCATTGCTCGTCATATCGGTCGCCGCATCTGTCTTCGCTCTGTCCATCTTTGGTACGATGACGGTGAAATGGCTTGAAAGTGCTTTCTATTTTCAGGCGGTGATCATTTTGCTTGGAGCCGCCGCCACGCTTTTGGCGGGGCAACATGTTCGGGTGGATGTGTTCTACACCAATATGAGCGAGACAGCCCGCGCACGCGTCGATTTGATCAGCTTTTACCTACTCCTTGCACCTGTCTGCATCCTTATCCTCTGGAACTCTCAGAGCTTCGTTGGCTTTGCTTGGAACACGTTTGAAGGGTCCGCCGAAAGCAACGGCATTCGCGGCGTTTTCTTGCTCAAGACGCTCATTCCGATCTTTGCAATTACGATGCTGTTGCAGGGTTGCGCCATTGCCTTACGTGCCGCCATGGCGCTCAACGGTGAGGATCGACCGGAACGCCCCAAAGGCATGCCGTCCTTCTTTAAGGGATCAAGCGAGGCTGGATTATGAGCCTCCCGGAAATCCTTGCCGCTCTCATGTTTGTCTGTGGCTGTGCCGGGCTCATGGCCGGCTATAATGTGGCTTTCACGCTTGCGGGCGTCAGCGTCATTTTCGCAGGCATTGCGAGTGCGCTGGGCTTGTTCGACCCAAGCTTTTTCCTCTCCCTGCCCGCACGGATTTACCCCATCATCACCCGCGAAATCCTGATCGCGGTTCCACTCTTCGTCTTCATGGGCGTGATGCTGGAAAAGTCGAAAATTGCGGAAGAACTCTTACAAAATATGGGCGACCTGTTCGGACCGATGCGGGGTGGACTTGGTATTTCCGTGATTTTTGTCGGTGCCCTACTCGCCGCCTCGACCGGGATTGTCGGTGCGACGGTTGTGACAATGGGCTTGTTAAGCCTGCCGACCATGCTCAAGCGGGGCTATGACATTCCCCTCGCCTCAGCATCGATCGCGGCGTCTGGAACACTCGGCCAGATCATCCCGCCATCCATTGTGCTCGTGATCCTCGGCGATCAGATCGGCAATGCCTTTCAGGAAGCGCAACGCTCCTATGGATTAGAATCCGACGCGGTTGTGTCCGTCGGCGACCTGTTCGCAGGGGCACTTCTACCCGGACTGATCCTTGTCGGCGCTTATGCGCTCTACATCTTTGCGACAGCGGTTCTATCCCCCGCCAAAGCCCCAGCCCAGCCATGGCCTGACGATACGGACGCGAAGGAGCTTCTCTGGCGCTCACTCAAAGCGATGCTGCCGCCGATCTTTCTGATTGTGGCCGTCTTAGGCTCCATCCTCTCCGGTTACGCAACGCCGACACGTGGGGCGGCACTGGGTGCGCTGGGCGCAATGCTGCTTGCGGCCACTCGTTTGACACCGGAAGGACAGAAATGGCCGCTATGGTCTGCGCTCGCACTACTGGCCCTTGTCGCCCTCGACCTGACGGGTGTTGATCTCCGTTTAGCTCAAACAGAATGGACCACGACAGAGGCGTCCGCAGGTGTCATTGCCGCTATCCTCGTTCTGATCGGCATTATTGGAACGTTGATCGGAACCACGCGTCTTCTAAGGAACGGTCAGCTCGGCGATGTCTCCCGCACGACGATGCATATTACCGGGATGGTGTTCGTGATCCTGATTGGCGCGACCATTTTCAGTCTCGTTTTCCGGGGCCTTGGTGGCGATGAGATGGTGGCACGTCTGATGGATAGCGCACCAGGCGGGACGTGGGGCGCCTTTGCACTTGTGATGCTGGTCATGTTTATTTTGGGTTTCTTCCTCGACTTTATCGAAATTACCTTTGTGGTCGTCCCGCTCGTTGCACCTCCTCTGCTGGCCGCAGGGATAGACCCGGTTTGGCTAGGCGTGGTTATGGCCATCAACCTGCAAACCAGCTTTTTGACCCCACCATTTGGATTTGCACTTTTCTATCTACGCGGTGTCTCCCCGCCCGAAGTGACAACTTCTCATCTCTATCGCGGAGTCCTGCCCTTTATCGCCATTCAACTGGCCGTGATCGCACTGTTAATTGCCTTCCCAGTTTTGGTGACGGGTTTGGTGAATTAGACTTGCGCGACAGGCCTGTCAGGCACTAGTCTAGAGCCATGACCACTTTACTCGTTATCCTCGGCATTCTAGCGGCTCTCGCGCTTCTGATCATTGCGATCTACAACCGATTGGTCGCGCTTAGGCAGACGACCAATCAGGCTTGGTCCGACATTGAAGTTCAGCTGAAGCAACGCCAGGACCTCGTGCCCAGCCTCGTCAGTACGGTGAAAGGCTATGCGGCTCACGAGAAAGAGACGCTCAATGAAGTGATTGAAGCGCGGAATCGTGCCGTTGGCGCTGACTCGGTTCAAGGTCAAGCGGCAGCCGAAGGCATGCTGTCTGCGGCACTCGGTAAACTTTTCGCGCTCGCCGAAGCCTATCCCGATCTGAAAGCAAACACGAATTTCTTGCAGCTTCAGGATCAACTGGCTGACATCGAGAACAAGATCGCGGCGTCTCGTCGGTTCTACAACAATGCCGCGCAGGAATATAACACCGGGCGGGAACAATTCCCGGCTGTCCTCATTGCGGGTCCGTTTGGGTTCCAAGAGCGTGAATTCTTTGAAGCGCCTGAAGGCCGAGACGCGCTCCAGACCCCACCGACTGTCGATTTCGGGGCCTAAAATACTAGGCCTCGCGCCATAAGGCTCGAAGCGCTATGATCCTCAGCGCGTCAGGGCTTCGAACCCATATCTGGAATAATAATCTGCGCAGCATTCTCTTGCTGTGCTTCTTCCCGGTCCTATTGCTGATCCTTTTCTACGGACTGCTCGTTGGGTATGTCGGCATGTCTGGATCAGGTGGGCTGGATACGGGCCTCGCAGATGCCGCCATGATGTTGCCGAGCGCAGCGCCTTACGCGCTGGGTGGCGCCAGTCTTTGGTTCGGGATCGCCTTTTTCGGTCATAATGCCATGATCAATGCGGCAACACAGGCCAAATCCGTGACCATCAGCGAGGAACCGCGCGCCTACCGAATGCTGGAAAACCTTTCCATCAGTCGCGGCATGACGACACCGCGCCTCATGGTGATGGAAACACCCGTCATGAATGCGTTTGCGAGTGGCATTCGATCTGAGAATTACCAAGTCACGCTGACTCGCGGCCTGATGGAGGCTCTCGATGATGAAGAGTTGGAAGCGGTCATTGCTCATGAACTGAGCCATATCCGTCACAAGGACGTCCGGATGCTTATCATTGCAGTGATCTTCGTCGGCATTTTCGCCTTCGTTGGCGAAATGCTGTTCCGCAACATGTTCCGCGTGAACTTTGCACGGTCGAACAATCACCGTCGCTCTGGCGGTGGGAATGCAGGCGTCTTGATCCTCATCGCCTTTGTCATCGTCGCCCTCACCTACATCATAGCACTCACGATCCGGTTCACCATGAGCCGAAAACGTGAATATATGGCGGATGCGGGAGCCGTCGAACTGACGAAAAACCCGGATGCGATGATCCGGGCTCTACAAAAAATCTCAGGGAATGCGGAACTCGAGACTGTGCCCGACGAAGTAAGGGAAATGGCGATCTACAATCCTAAGAGCGGTTTTTCGGGCATGTTCACGACGCACCCACCCATTGAGAAGAGGATTGACGCGCTTGTGAAATATGCGGGCGGGCGTCTTGGGACAGAAAGTCGGCCAAAGCGTCAGGCACGGCCGTCAGCTGAACCAAAGGCCAGGCGTGATCCTTGGGGCCGCAGCTAAGCGGCTTTTAATAGCTTCCGGTGCACGAGGAGCTCCGCAATCTGGACGGCATTCAGGGCGGCGCCTTTGCGCAGATTATCAGAGACAACCCACATGTCGAGCGTATTGTCTCGCGTGCTGTCTTCGCGAATACGCGAGACGAAGGTGGCGAACTCACCGACACATTCAATCGGTGTGACGAAGTTGGCTTCGTCGCTGTCCGGCTGGTCGATAACCATCAGGCCTGGGCTTTCGCGCAGAAGTGAGCGGGCGTCTTCTGCGGAGAGTTCCTCTTCCAGCTCCACATTCACCGCTTCGGCATGCCCGACAAATGTCGGAACACGCACACAGGTCGCAGCGACTTTGATGGATGATCCCAAGATCTTCTTGGTCTCGACCTTCATCTTCCACTCTTCCTTCGTGTAGCCGTCTTCCATGAAGACATCGATTTGCGGAATGACGTTAAAGGCGATTTGCTTCGGGAAGTTCACGGCCGGCAAGTCATCATTGGCGTAAATGCCTTTGGTTTGAAGCCACAGCTCATCCATGGCCTTCTTTCCGGCTCCGGACACTGACTGATAAGTTGAAACAACAACGCGT
The DNA here is from genome assembly GCA_038526555.1 of Pseudomonadota bacterium. Taxonomy (GTDB): domain Bacteria; phylum Pseudomonadota; class Alphaproteobacteria; order Caulobacterales; family Maricaulaceae; genus Litorimonas. Next base: position 2,373 of record JBCBGR010000068.1, on the reverse strand, counting down.
TTAACGGTCGCGCGGTCATGCAGAGGCTTCAACGCGACAACCATCTGAATGGTCGAGCAATTCGGGTTGGCGATGATATTCTTCTTCGCAAAGCCTTCGACGGCGTCCGCATTCACCTCTGGCACGATCAGCGGCACGTCCGGGTCCATCCGCCAAGCGGAGCTATTGTCGATGACGACGGCACCCTTGGCCGCGATCTTCGGCGACCATTCTTTGGATACTGAACCGCCCGCGCTCATCAGAGCGATATCGACTTTGGAGAAATCAAACGTCTCAAGGTCCTGGCATTTGAGCGTGCGGTCACCGAAACTAACTTCCCGACCTAATGAACGACGAGATGCCACGGCATAAACCTCGCCCACTTCAATATCCGACTCGGACAGAATTTCGAGCATTTCCGTCCCGACATTGCCGGTCGCACCAACGATTGCGAAACGTGTTGCCATGATAGGATCCTCTCAAAGGGTATGGGCAAACAATAAAGGCCGCGCCCCTTAAGGCAGGCCGCGACTAAGAACAAGCGCCCGTTACGGGCGGGCTATTGGGTGGAGGTTATTTTTTCGTGATCCGGCGCCACATGAAAACGCCAATGATCAGCACAACAATAAGGCCGACAATCTCAAGACCTGTGAGCCCCAAGAATGTTTGCTGTGTCAGGCTTTCAGGATTGCCACCAGAATTCGCACTCAGCTGCGGCGCTTCTCCTGAACTCGCGATCATGGCCAAGCCGAGAACGACAAGGACGCAAGCGCCTATGACTCCGAAAATGCCATTATAGAAACGCTGGTCCGCGCGCCGTTGGGCCTCGCGCCTTTGTTGAATGCGTTGATAGCGGCTGACGCGGTTGCGGGGTTTCTGAGACGGATCGTTCATATCTGATGTTTAATATGGAGAGTTCTGTCGCCCTTGGTAAGAGGGTGTATGCGTTTCGTCTGGATCGTCATTATTTTTGTCGTGCTTGTGCCGTTTTCAGCGGCCGATGCACGCCAAATTATTCCTGAATTTCTACCCGATCCCTCACAAGAACTTCCTTTGGAAGGTAATGAACTCCGCGCGATTTTCACAGACCGCACGCATCGCGGTTACTACCAATATGAGGATTGGGAAACGCGCGAGCCCGCTTTCACGGAACGCATGAACGCTGACGGCAGCGCGATCCACGTACAAGACGGCATTACATCCATCGGAACGTGGCGGGCGCGCCATAATGTCGTCTGTTTTGAATATGACGATATGACGGGCGGGTGCTTCAATATCTACAAGAAAGGCACATGCTATTTTGCGATAGCCGCGATGACGGACCAGATCATCGCAATCACGGTTTTGGATGATGATGTTGCAGACTGCGAACCTTCTTTTGCTTAAGCGCCTGACGACATATCTCGCGGTTCTGCCGTGTGTGAGTGTATTGCTAAGCGCAAATGCTTTCGCCCAAGCGCCAATGCAACCGAACGAAGATGGTGATTACTTTCCAGATCCGCGCCTTGAATTGCCGCTGAATGAGGCCGAACTCAGGGCCGCTTTTTCCGACAAGACCCATCGCGGGACGTATACGTTTTCTCGTCCCAATATTGATACATTTGCATTTGAAGAAACCACCACGTCAGATGGCCGCACGGTTCATAAACATGGCGACGCTGTCGATACGGGGACATGGCGCGTCATGGCGAATGTGATCTGTTTTCGCTACGAGAACTATAATGGCGGCATCCACAATGCCTGCTTCAACATCTATAAGCGCGGCAATTGCTTCTACCATTACGGGCTGAATTCAGCCTTTGGCGGCGGAGACTTCACAGCCCGGTCAGTTCACGAAGGCGAAATCCCTGAGTGCGAACCGCCCATGAGTTAGGCTTAGCGGTCCTCTCCTCTTAGTCACTCGACGGTGTCCAACGCGGGAGGTCATGCAGCCTTTCCAACGTCCGGATTTCAATCCGCAGGTTTTCCATCTGACGATTCAAGCGGTCGTATTTCCGTTCGAGTCGACGACGCTCCTTGTCATCCAAGCCTTGGGAGTCCAAGCGTTGTGATACGTTCATAAGGTGCTGACTGCGATCACGCCAACGATCGACGAGGTGATCGCGTTCCTCCTCAATCTCGTGAATGATCAACCCTTCTGCATACGCATCCAGATAGGTGGAGAAGCCGCCAATCTCGCATTCTGCGTTCGGTGAATTGCCATGCCGACCATGGCTGAATCCGTTGGACCAGCCGCAATAGCGTTTCAAACCCATTTCCAAGCCACGAACATAGGCGGTACGGTCCGGGCTGACCCCAACTTCACCACAGGTCTCAGCGATTTTGACCAGTCTTGAACGGGACCCTCCCCGTTCGCCATCGCGAAAGCCGATATCTTCCCAATTTCCCGCAAGG
>JBCBGR010000067.1:0-11079 GCA_038526555.1 Pseudomonadota bacterium | reverse complement strand
GCCGTTAGATAAGTCAGGACGGTCGTTCCAAGATGGAGCCAGGGCGACGCCAAGCGAACCGCCCATTCGGCATCACCGAAAACCGATGTTGTCGCAGCAATGATCCAGGCAATTAGGGGTGGCTTGGAATAATAACCAAAAGCGAGATCCTGCGACCATGCCCAATATTGCGCCTCATCTCCATGCAGACCGAGCGGATTCAGCGCGAGGATCACCAAGCGGAAGACCAAGAGACACCCGAGGGCGGCAGCCGCCCAAAGGATATATTTTCGGTCCTGTCTGTTGACGGGCGCGTCCATAGGCTTGCGCTAAGGCCTCATTTGCACAAAATAAACTTAATTCCCGTCCAAGGTCATCTCATGACACAGATTTACCCCCTTTCATGACGGATAACGTCCCTCATCATGCGCTTGTCTTTGACTCCGGTGTTGGCGGGCTGTCAGTGAGCGCCGCAATCCGAGCGCGCTTGCAATGTCTGCGTCAGAGCTATCTCGCCGATGACGCGTTTCGCCCGTATGGCGACAAATCTGAAGCGGCGCTCAATATCCGTATTCCCAGCCTGCTCGCGCCGTTAAGCGCAGTCATTCAGCCTGATTTGGTCGTGGTGGCTTGTAATACGGCTTCGACAACGGCGCTGCCTGCTATTCGGGCTGCTTTGGATGTTCCTGTTGTAGGCGTTGTGCCGGCGATCAAACCCGCCGCCGCCCAATCAAAGCTCAAGCGCATCGGAGTGCTGGGCACGCCTGGAACGGTGCGCAGACGCTATGTCGACGATCTGATTGCGCAATACGCATCTAACTGTGAGGTGAGGCTGCAAGGCTCTGTGAACTTGGTGGAACAGGCCGAGCGTCTCTTGCGAGGAGAGGCGGTTGATGACGCCGTGATCCAAGCCGAGATTACCCCGCTTTTTGAAGGGGAGCGCATTGATGCAGTCGTCCTCGCCTGCACCCATTTCCCGCTCTTGATCGATGCGCTCAAAGACCAAGCACCCTATCCGGTCGATTGGATCGATAGCGGGGATGCTGTGGCCAGACGGGTTGAAAGCCTGTTATCAAAAATGAAGCCGAAAACAGTGGCGCTACCGGATAGCCAGACAGCGTTCCTGACTGGGACACATCAGAGCCCAGCCCGAGCGCAGACCTTCAAGACTTATGGATTTGACCGCATCGTCTCACTGCCTGAAACTCGTTGAGTTCAGCCTCTATCTGACCAACGCCGTTGACCCGCGCGCATTCCCAGCTAAAGCGTCTTCCGCGCGCCGGTGTGGTGGAATTGGTAGACACGCGGGATTCAAAATCCCGTGTCCCTGGGACGTGTCGGTTCGAGTCCGACCACCGGTACGCGCTCTTCTCCGTTAGCTGACCGTGACAGGACTAACAAACCCTTCGGGTTTGAGCGCCAGGACTGAACACTCAATCGAGCGGAGAATCGTCTCTGCCGTGTTCCCGATCAGGAAGCCGGGAACGCCGACGCGGCCGACTGTTCCCATCACAACCAGATCAGCGCCACTCTTTTCCACGGCAAGCGGAATTTCGACCCGCGCACGCCCTTGAAGCAAAACCGTCTGCGCGCTGTCGCTGTCAAATACGGGTAGCTTGGTGCGTTCTGCCCCGGCCTTAAACGCGGCGGTCAACTGATCTTTAGCGGCTGAGCGGCAATTATTGGCATAATCTGACAGGTTTTCAGGGCTCATCGGGATCCAGCCGGCCACCATCGCGCCTTCACCGGGAACGGTAAAGACGTTGGCAATGTCAAGCTTGGCACCGTCATGATCGGCAATCGAAGCGGCAATATCGATAATGCTGTCATTCAGCTTGCGTTTCGTGTCCTTGCTCTCGTCCGTGTCGTCATGGTCAAAATCGATCGATGCAAAGACGTGGGTAAAGGGCGCATCCGCCTTTTTCGTGATCAGAACCGGAACCGGGCATTTGCGCAGTAACTGCATCTCCTCACTCACGAACAGTCGCTTTAGCGGCCCTTCTTCTTGCTGTGCATGAACGACGACGAGATCGTGATTATAGAGCTGAACGCGTTCAATGACTTTCATATAGGCGAGGCCGTCCATGACCTCGCAGACCGTCTCGATACGACTGGGGACAGTCCCTGCCAAGGTTTGAAGCGCTGCCATGCGCTTCACGCGCAGGGCTTCAAACGCCTCGGAAAGTTCATCATGAAAGCGCCCAGAAGAGGTTCCGCTGACCATGGTTTCAACAACAGAGACGAGCGTGAGTGTGCCCCCTGATTCCGGCATGAGGGATAGAGCGCGTTTCAGGCCCGCTTCTGTGCCGTCTTCTGGCGCAACATAAAGAACATTAGAAAACTGACGCATGGAACCCTCCATCAAATGAGATTATGTCGAATATGACAGCATGTCGCAGCTACAGGAAATTCACTCCCTTTATTTTGACCATAGGCAATTTCTATGACTTGCGTGTGACCTCGACATGAAAACCTTATGTTCGCGCCTTGCTTGATATCTTGTGAAGGCCAGTCTAGATCATCCAAGCTTCGGTCGACTGCTGTGCCCCAACGGACCGGCTCGCGGAGCGCAAGCGACGAGATTTTCAATTGGACATCTTCCGTCTGGCGACCCCTGATGACGCCGAAGCCATTACAGAGTTTACGAGCCAGGCCGAATCCGGTCTGACAACCGTGCCGCGTAGCCGGGACCGTGTGGACGCCTATATTGACGCGACCCACAAGTTTCTGGCGGGCGATGAAGAAGCAAACCGTCTCCTCTTCGTGGTGGAACGTGACGGAAAGGTGCTCGGCATTTCCGGGATTATTCCGAAGCTTGGCGTGGATCGCCCGTTCTACTCCTTCAAGCGGTCGCGTCACGCGCGTCGGTCCTCGCAGCTTGATCTGCGCACCGAATATGAGACGTTGCAGCTGACCACCGATTTTGATGGCTGGAGCGAGTTGGCCTCGATCTATTTGGCTCCGGAAGCGCGGGGACGCGGGGTGGCGCGTTTGCTCTCCCTTGGGCGTCTGTGTTTTATCGAAAGCCACCGTCACCTGTTTAATGGCCGCTTGATGGCGGATATTCGCGGCTGGGTTGATCAGAACGGTGTCAGTCCGTTCTGGGAACATCTGACGCAGAAGTTTATTCCAACGGATTTTGATGTCGCAGATCGCCTGTCGGCCAGCGATGGCCGCTTCATCATGGAGCTTCTCCCCAGCCTGCCCATCATGATGAACTTGCTGCCCGATGCGGCGCGGATTTGCGTGGGTCGCCCGCATGAAGTCTCGCGCGGCGCGATGAACCTGCTGATGGATGCCAGCTTTGAGGATACTGAGCTCTGCGATATTTTCGATGGTGGCCCCGCCATTCAATGCCGGGTCGATCAGACCTTGGTCGCGGAGACGGTACGGACATTGTCTTTCCACGGGAGTGGGACAGAGCGCGTCCTGGCCTTCAAGGGCGAAGAGATGAATTTCCGCGCAATCATCACACTCGGTGATCTGCGCACAGGAACATTGATTGAAGAGGCCCGACCCTTTGGGGCTGAACGGATGGCGCTTGCCCAGGAAAGACGCCACGCATGATCCGGGAAATGAATTTTGATGGCTTGGTTGGCCCGACCCATAATTATGCGGGCCTCAGCCGGGGCAATATCGCGTCCGCGTCGCATAAGGGGCGTGTGTCGAACCCACGCGCTGCCGCTTTGCAAGGCCTGGACAAGATGGAGCGGCTAATTGATTTGGGTCTCCTGCAAGGGGTGATCCCACCTCATGACGGCCCGCGGACGCAGGTGTTGAGAGCCCTAGGCTTTAACGGAACAGATGAAGAGATCGTCGCAGCTGCCTATAGCGCAAACCCGGCCCTGCTCGCAAATGTCAGTTCTGCGTCCTCCATGTGGACCGCCAATGCGGCGACCGTCTCGCCTGCGCCCGATACGCAAGATGGGCGTGTGCATTTCACCCCGGCCAATTTGATTTCCATGCCGCACCGCGCGCTAGAGCATGGTCTGACGACGCGGATTTTGCGGCGCATCTTCGCTGATGAAACCTACTTCACCGTCCATGACGCGCTGCCGATGAACCCCATGCTCGGTGATGAAGGGGCGGCCAACCACAACCGTCTCTGTAAAGCACATGGTGAAGAAGGCCTGGAAGTCTTTGTCTATGGGCGCGCGGCGTTGCAGGCTTTAGACGATGATCCGTCATTCCCGGCCCGTCAGACGTTAGAGAGCGTTCACGCGCTCGCCAGCCGACACGGACTGTCGCGCGGACATTTCTTGCGCCAAAACCCGGCGGCGATTGACGCGGGGGCTTTCCATAATGATGTGGTCTGCGTCGTGAACGAAGACACGATGCTTTATCATGCGCTCGCCTTTGAAACACCGGACGCAATGGAAGAGGCGTTGAAGCGGGCCTGTGAGCCGCTTGGCTTTACGCCCCGCTTTGCCCGCGCAGATATTCCCATTGAAGACGCAATTGCGTCTTACGTCTTCAACTCGCAACTCATCACACTGCCTGAGGGCGGGATGGCGATGATCCTGCCGACGGAAACGGAAGAGACACCCACAGCCAAAGCCTATGTCGACTCATTATTGGCAGATGGCGTGATCCAGGCGGCGCATTATCTCGATCTACGACAGAGCATGAGCAATGGTGGCGGACCGGCTTGTCTCAGACTGCGTGTCGCGATGAGTGATGAGGCCATAAAGGCTGTTCATCCGGGTGTTGTGATGACCAAGGACAAAATCGTGCAGCTGCGGGCGGTTGTTTCCAAACACTATCGTGACCAACTCACACTAGAAGACATCGGTGACCCTGCGTTTCTGACCGAGACGCGAGAGACGCTTGATGCCCTGACGCAGGTCCTCGATTTTCCTGCACTTTATGATTTTCAAAAGGAGCCTTCCTAATGCTATCCGATCTGAACGCCGCCGATAAAGCTGCGCTTGATCATCTTGAGACCCGCCAAGACGACATGCTCAAGCGTGTGGTGAGCTGGTCAGAGGTGAATACTGGAAGCTGGAATGCGGACGGTCTCAAAGACCTCGCGCCGACCATTGCAGATGCGCTGCGCGAAACGGGAGCGGATGTTGAAGTCCTCGACGCCCCGCCGATTGAGAAAATTGACGCGAAGGGCGGCATTGATCCGTTTCATACAGGGCCTGTTCTGCGCGCCACGCAGCGACCAGGCGCCCCCGTTCAAGTCGTTCTGACCGGGCACTATGATACCGTCTTTCCGCCTGGAACTTTCACGGAGATTAAGGAGATCGGCGAGGGAGTCCTGAACGGTCCGGGCCTTGCCGATATGAAGGGCGGTCTGACCGTCATGATTGAAGCGCTCAAAACGTTTGAAGCGTTCGGCCAAACGGATCAGCTGGGTTACACAGTCATTCTGACGCCGGACGAAGAGTCTGGGAACTTCGCCTCAGATCCTTTCCTGCGTGAAGCGGCCGCCAAAGCCCATGTGGGTCTGACATATGAGCCAGCCATGGAAGACGGCGCACTGGCCGGGTCTCGTAAAGGCTCCGGCATTTGGGACATTGTTTTCACAGGACGCTCCGCGCATGCGGGTCGGGAACCGGAAAAAGGGCGCTCCGCCATTTGGGCGGCTTGCGATATGGCCCTACGTGTCGAGAAGCTGATGGGCGTCCGCGACGGTGTCGTGTTTAATGTCGGCTCCGTTGATGGCGGTGCGGCGGTGAATATTGTGCCTGATAGTGCGGTGCTGCGGCTTGGCTCCCGCGCGCCCGATCCAGACGCCGCAGAATGGGCGGAAGCGCAAGTGCGGGCGGCTCTCGCTGAAGTGCTGAAACGTGACGGGATCACCGCGCATGTTCATGGTGGCTTTTATCGTCCGCCGAAGCCCCGTAACGCGGCGCAAGATCAACTGATCAGCAATATCCGCGAAACGGCCCAAGGGATCGGGCTGGACCTTGTCTTCAAAGATACGGGTGGCGTTTGCGAAGGGAATAATGTCTTCGCGGCAGGGACTCCGAATATTGATACGCTTGGCGTCCGCGGTGGGCGTATCCATTCCGCGGAAGAATTCATGGTCGTGGACAGCCTGTCCGAACGGGCAGGGCTATCCGCCCTAATCCTCAACCGTCTGGCGGATGGTCGGATGGACGGCCCGGCGATTAAGTCCCTCATGTCATGAAATCGACCAACCCGATCACGGGTGCGACGGTCTGGGAAGGCGCGGCGGCGAGCGCCCCGGGTGTCACTGCTGCCGTTTCGAAAGCGCGTGAGGCCTTTCACGACTTTTCCCTGACGCCGCTCACAGACCGGATCGCGATGATGGAGCGCTGGGCGGAGGCCGTGACAGCGCGCAAAGAAGAGATTGCACGCGCCATCTCTGATGAGATCGGCAAGCCGATGTGGGAAGCCCGTACGGAAGCGGGGGCTATGGCCGCGAAGGTCGGTCATTCCATTCGCGCACAAGCGGAACGCGCGGGTTCCTCCGCGACAGACGCGATGAGTATGGATCATCGTCCGCATGGGGTGATGGCTGTGTTTGGGCCGTTCAACTTTCCGGGCCATTTGCCGAATGGTCATATTGTTCCCGCGCTACTCGCCGGCAATACGGTGGTGTTCAAACCGAGCGAGTTAGCGCCAAGCTTGGGCTGTATCTTTCAAGATTTGGGACAGGCGGCGGGTTTGCCAGAGGGCGTCTTGAACATTGTCCAAGGGGGTCGCGAGACGGGCGCAGCGCTTCTCGACGCCGACATTAACGGCCTGCTATTCACAGGGAGTGCCGCGACGGGGACGTTCTTCCACAAGCATTTTGCGGGTCGACCGAATGTTATTCTGGCGTTGGAAATGGGTGGGAATAATCCGCTGATTATCCATGATGCTCAAGATGTTGAAGCCGCTGCGGATATCGCGACTGTGTCTGCTTTTATCTCAGCGGGTCAGCGTTGTTCTTGTGCGCGCCGTCTGATCCTGCCAACTGGTCCGTTTGGGGATGCGGTGCTGGAGCATATTCAAGACAAGATTACGAGCATGAAGATTGGGGCTCCAGATGAGGACGTCTTCATCGGGTCCGTCGTGTCTGAAGAGGCCGCAACAGCAGCCGTCGAGTTCGAGGCTGAATTGCGTGAACAGGGCGGGCATAGCCTTGTCCCCTTAGAACGCGATGGCGCTTTTCTACGCCCCGGCTTGATGGATGTGACCCATGCCAAGGCCCCTGACGAAGAGATTTTCGCGCCATTCTTGCAAGTCTATCGCGTGGACGACATTGATGCACAGATCGCGCATGCCAATGATACGCGCTTCGGTCTGGCCGCAGGCTTAGTCAGCGATAATGCGAGCCTTTGGAACTATGCGCGACCGCGCCTGCGCGCCGGGATTGTGAACTGGAACAAGCCCACGACAGGCGCGGCCAGTTCCATGCCCTTTGGTGGTCCTGGCCTGTCGGGTAATTTCCGGCCTGGTGCTTACTATGCGGCGGATTATTGCGCGTGGCCGCAAGCGAGCCAGATTGCCAGTGCGGCTGCATCACCCAGCCTGCCGAATTTTTAGTCGATCTTTTAAACGGCTATAGTGTCAGTCGTCTCAAGTCCCTGATGATCGGAGCGCGGAAGATCGAATTGCCAGACGAAACCCTGAGAGTCATTCTGTAAGTTGACTGTTCCTTGCGTGCGATGCTCTAGGTCCGTTCGAATGAGCGTATCTGATAGCCCTTCCGGCATGTCCTTTGCGGGACGCGGGTTGTTTTCTTCCCAAATGATGCGCACAGCTTGGGTGCCGCGTCGGCGCGCAAACAGGTTGGCGGGATATTGCGGACGGGCGAGCTCTCCGAGGGCGAGCATGATGGGTTCGACATGGGCTGAAGGAATGGACACCGGGTCATAGGCGTAGCGCGAAAGGTGAGACCGATCTGCAATCGCGGCCTCGACAATATCCTGGATCGGCACATCGAAATAGAGATAGCGATAGGTGAGTGTATGGCTGGCTTGAATGCGCGATAGTCGGTTGAACAGAATATGTCGCTGATCGTTCTTGAGGTATTCGGGTTGCTCAGATGCGAATGAACGCATCAGCGATAAGCTTTCTCTCAAACTATGCGCGATATTATTGGCGATACTCTCAGCGGTTTCTGCCGTGCGGCGCCTATCCGTGATATCAACGGCCGTCACAAGAATGGCGTCCGCCTGACCATAGGGTGCGAAGAGAGGTTTCAGGCTCAATCGCATCACGCCCATATCCCCGTCGGGTTTTCTGTACAGGCGCTCCGTATCAACGACTTCGCCTCTCTGCGAGCGACCGAGAGCGATCAGAATGTTCGATCGCGAATCTTCCGAGTAATTCCACCAGGGTCCCGTCTCAAACGCCTTACCAATCCAGTCAGTCTTGCTGTTGACGGGTCCGCCCAAGGGGCTGAAATTACATTCAAGAACAGTTCCGTCATGATCGAGGAGGCCAGCGAAAAGGGGCAGGTTGGCCAGCAACAGCCGGGCTTTCCGCACGGGCGTGTGGAACGCAGTGGGCCGTAGAACAGTTGCGCTCTTCATGAGGTTTTCGCCTGGCTGGCGTCATTTACGGCGTCTGAGATTGGGAGTTTGAAGGTCCAGCAAAGACCATTTTTCGCGTTGAGCATCTGGGCCTCCCCGCCTGTCAATTGCGGGAAAAGCCGTTCCGCCAGAGTGAAACCGAACCCTCTGTTTAAAAGCCCGGGTACGCTGGGACCTTCCTCTTCGATCCATTGAAGGTGGAGGTTCTTACCATAGGCGCTGTCCAGCACATCTGCTTTTATCGTGATGGTTCCTGTCGGATCGCCAGGACCCCTCCGCCAAGCCCCGTGAAGGGATGCATTATCAAACAGCTCTGACAATAAGAGAGCGATGAGGGGCACTTTGGAGATCGGGATCGTGGCCTTGTTCAGACGCTTGATCAGGGGCGTGTGGTTGTCTCGCTCAGGCAGGTTTCCAAGTGATTGTTGAACCAGTTGTTTGAGCGGCACTTCTGACCTGTCAGGATCGCTGATTAGATCAACAATGTTGATAACCGCATCTAAGCGACGGTTCATCTTATCGTGTGTTATAGCGTCGGCGCCTTGGGAGGCTTCGATAATGGTCTGGGCCAGATCAAGCACGATACGAATCCGGTGATGCGCTGCCGAGAGATGTGACGTGGCGAACTCATTCGTTTGCGCAACGCCCGCATCATCACAATCGAGCAAGCTGACCGCGATCTCATCGACATTGGCATCATCATCGAAAATGGGCGTTAATGTCAGTAATCCGAGCCCGTAACTGTTCGACTCTACCTCTGACGATTGTTTCCAATAAGGGCGTTCGATTTGAACGCGTTCACCTTGAGCGGCCGTTTCACACAAATCGACGATTTGGGTGACGGAATCGTGCGCGTATGAAAATGCGGGGATAGACCAGAGAAATGACGCATCCGTCTCTGGGTGCGTGCGGCTAATATGGCCATCCGGGGTGATATACCCTGAAAAGACAGGCAAAGCATTGAGGAGTCGAGACAGGCGACGCTGCTCAACCTGCTCTTGGCTTTGCTCGATGGTGTCTTCGTCGGGCATTCACCCATCCTTGGGCCGCATTCATCTGCGAGAATGCTCAAACCCATGAAAACACCATAGCGGATGAAACGGGCTGGCAGAATGTTCTTTGATAACTTAAGTTAAGCTTATATCTATTTAATCAAATGAGGTTTGCGCAATTATGATCCTGCGATCTGATCGATGAGAGCTTGGCGGTCGTGAAGCTCGAAATTTTCATCGAACCAGGGTTTGTCCAGAAATGTCACGGTTTGACGCGCGGTTGCGATCCGACCTTCATTTTCCAGAACGCGGAACGCCCGGTTCACAGAGACATTGGTCAACCCCAATAGACGCCCAATTTCCTCTTGAGTCATCGGTAAGGACAATGTGTTGAGTGTGGTCTGGTAGGCTCTCTGGTTCTGCTGAAGTGTCATGTAAAGAAAGTAGGCCAGTCGGTCGGGGGCCTTCATATGCCCGATGACAGCATTCATCATCCGCATTCGAATGAGATCCCTGACGAGTTCATCATGGATATAGGCTTGCAAAGTCGTGTCTTGTTTCACCCATTCCTGAAACGGTTTGATAGACACGCTGATCAACTCAGTATGTGTGACGGCCGTGACGTCTTCAATGTGATTGCGATGCGTCATCCAGGGCAGCCCGATAATGCTTCCGCGCATGTAGAGCGTGCTTAAAGGGCGAATGGACACGGTGAGCGCTGTGGCCCCTCTTAGCCATCCCCGCGCAACAAAATAGAGGCGTTGTGGAATGTCGCCCGCTCTGAAAATCACTTCCTTGGCCGGCACGTCATGCTGGCGGGGGGTGACATCACCGATCCAGGGACGGTTGCGAAGATCGGGAGGAAGAAGCGTTTGGAGTTGAAGCTTCACATCATCCATTAACGCACCCTTTGATTATGCCGATCACTCGGAAGCGAAACATTTAGCAAAACGCCGAAAGATCATTATTATCCGAAGTTAAGAATGCAAGCGACTTTAACTCGGGTTGCTCTTTTTGTCGCATTTTAATATGGCGAGATCGAACTTGGGCATAGGAATTAATCCCTTGATTTTTATTTTTGTTCTTATTATGTTCTCTTCCTGAGGATGGTGAAGAACAATGGCAAAAACATATATTAATGTGGCCTATAAAGACCGGGACATGGCAAAGCGCTTAGGCGCACGCTGGGATCCTTCCGTTCGGCGATGGTACTGTCCGCCGGGATCACCCTTGGCCAAGGTTTATAGTTGGCGAAAACCCTCCATGTCATCTGCAAGACCTGTCTTGCCCGATGAGGATATTGCCGTGTCAAAACCGTCTCCGGCGTTTGTCGCCGACCAAGCGCTTCATCCACGTTCTGGGGAACAGCTCTCCTTTCTAGGGTAAGAGAGGGCGTCACAGCGCGGTCACAGGGATGTGAAGATCAGTTTACATTAAACAGCCTTAAATAAGAAGCAGTCGCAGCCTATTTATGATGGAAGTTAAATAAACGACTGACAGAAAGGCTCTTTGCTTTACTTCCATGCGAACTGATCGCTCTCAAACTGCTTCTTATTTAAGGCTGTTTAATGTAAACTGATCTTCACATCCCTGTGACCGCGCTGTGACGCCCT
>JBCBGR010000066.1:0-11091 GCA_038526555.1 Pseudomonadota bacterium | reverse complement strand
ATTCCGCAAACGGTAGACGGTGTCCCACTGCCGCAATTCCTGATCGACCCGCTGGGTTCGACGACAGATCGCAACAATATCGATTTTGACGAAAACCTGTCTGTTCTAGTGGCGCAAGTCCGCTTCAAACCGATTGTCAACGGACGTCGTATGGCGATTGCGGCCTCCGGCTCATGGGGCAATATCAGTGATGATACAGGCAACATTGGCATGTTTGGCCAGCCCACAAGTTTCGAGAAAAATGAGCAACATGCGTTCAGTGTCGAATATCCGATCAATGACTTCCTAGATATCGGCGCGGAGTATGTCTTTAACAAGGGCTTCATCCCCTTTGTGGCTCCACAGCAGGTTTCCAATGATGAAACGGAAGCCCATGCGCTCAATGTCGGTTTCAAGGTGCGTTTCTAGGCCTTTGCGACATCAAAATCTGATTTCGCCGCGTTAACATGCGGCAATTATGTAGACATCCTATAATAGATATTTGTTGTTTTTCGATATGAACTGTGCTTTCTGGGCTCGAATCCTGGGAGGCACCTATGTTGGAAATCAACAATCTCACTAAGACGTTCGGCGACCTGAAAGCGCTGGACAATGTTTCGTTCGACCTTGGCCCTGGCCTGTTTGGACTGTTGGGTCCGAATGGCGCGGGCAAATCTACGCTCATGCGTACACTCGCCACGCTTCAAGAGCCCACAAGCGGCACGATCAAGTTTAACGGGACCGACATTACAGAAGATCCCGATGTGGTCCGGTCTGTCCTTGGCTACCTGCCACAAGATTTCGGCGTTTATCCGCGCATGAGCGCGCTGCAACTCCTCGATCACATCGCCGTTTTGAAGGGTATTACCAATAAGGGGGAGCGTAAGGATCAGGTCGAAACGCTCCTGAATATGGTCAACCTTTGGACGCACAGGACAGCATCTGTCGCCAGCTATTCCGGCGGTATGCGACAACGCTTTGGTGTAGCCCAAGCGCTCCTCGGCGATCCGCAACTCATTATTGTCGATGAACCCACCGCCGGCCTTGATCCGCTGGAGCGACAGCGCTTCCTCGATATCCTCTCCCGTGCTGGTGACGAGAAAATTATCATTCTCTCGACCCACATTATCGAAGACGTGCGCGATCTCTGCACCGATATGGGTGTGATGGGTGAAGGCCGTCTTATCGTTCGTGATGCGCCGGAAGCCCTTGTTGAAACGATTGATGGCCGTGTTTGGGTCAGAAGTGTCGAGACGGACGACGCCGTCGATGCGATTAAAGCGTCTCAGCAAGTTCTATCTACACGCCGTTTAAGAGGGGCCACGGTCGTCTCCGTTCTCTCAGACAGCGCGCCCGGAAGCGATTGGGCATCCAGAGACACGCTCCTGGAAGATGCTTACTTTGCCTATCTGAACGGCTTCATGACGGCGGAGGTGCGTGATGCTGCGTGATCTTCTGAAATTTGAATTCCTCCTGCAATTTCGACAGATCGGCTTCTGGGTCACGATCGGCATTCTGACACTCGTCGGCCTGTTAGCGGGCTCTGCTGACTTCCTGACCGTCGGCGTCGAAGGCGGCGAACGCATTAAGGTCAATGGATCCTATGTGATTGCCAGCTTTGTGGGCACAATCAGTGTTCTGATCATCTTTTTTGCGGCCGTTTTCGTTGTCACCGGACTAATGCGAGACGACCTGCACAAGTCTCTCGAAATCATCCATTCAACGCCCGTCAAGACGCATGACATGGTCTTGAGCCGCATGGTCATTGTCTGTTTGACAGTCTTTCTATGCGCGTTTGCCTCTGTTGTTGGATACGCGCTTGGGCAATTTATGCCCTGGGCCGATGCGGAGAAGTTCCAAGCTTTCAATCTTGTTTATTACCTCCAACCGATATTCGTTTTCCTCGTTATCAATACGATTTTGGTGACGAGCATTTATACGCTCGTTGCGGTCACTACGCGGAATCGCGCCATTGTTTACGTCAGTGCTGTCGCTGTCTTTGTCGCATCGATCACAATTTCGGGCATTTTGACGTCACAGGCACCAGAATGGTTACGTATGGTGGCTGACCCCTTCGGAAGTGAGGGTTTTGCGGTCCTGACAGAATTCTGGCCTCCCGCAGAGCGTAATACGCGCCTTGTACCGCTTGATAATCTTTATGGCGTTAATCGCGCCTTGGCCTTGGCCGTTGGCCTCATTCTATTTGCGCTCAGCTTTAACCTCTCAAAACGCGGTATTCTCAGTCGCGGGGGACGTCGCTCAGTTGACACGCCTGCGGGTCCCGCGCCCAAGCAAGTGGCTGCTGCAACACCAAACCTCGGCTTTGGTCATGTTTTGGCAACGCTCGGTCGTCGGACCTGGTTCGAATTCACCACCACAATGCGCAGCGTCGCGATCATTATCCTCGTCAGCTTGGCCGTCGTCATCTTTGTGATCAATCTGATCTACGGCGATACGTTCAATCCTGACCCGACGCTCCAGACATCGAGCACGATTGTTCGCCTTGCAATGGGCTCTTTCGGGCTCAGCATGATCATTATCATGGTCTTTTTCGGCAGCGACATTGTCTGGCGCGACCGCACGGCGGGCATGCATAAAATCATTGATGCCACGCCTGCGAAGAG
The DNA here is from genome assembly GCA_038526555.1 of Pseudomonadota bacterium. GTDB lineage: Bacteria > Pseudomonadota > Alphaproteobacteria > Caulobacterales > Maricaulaceae > Litorimonas. The sequence goes on along the minus strand of JBCBGR010000066.1, from coordinate 8,488 downwards.
TGCGTCTCTTCTCTTTGCGAAATGGGGAGCTCTTGCTCTGCTGCTTTTCTTCCTCGTCTGCATGGGGATGGTGATGGGTCTGATCGCGCACTTCATCTTTGGTGAGACAGACGTCGTTCCGCGCACCTATCTGGCGATTGGGATCATGAACTTCTTCATGATCTATTTCTTCCAAGGCATGCTGGTGATGTTCATTCAGAACTTCATGCCGGGTCGCGTCATCGGCATGATCCTGAGCGGCGGTATTCTGGTTGGCTTGGCCTTCATCGGTAACTTGCCCTTCTATCACCCGCTGATGAATTTCGGGACGCCGTCACCGGGTGCCTTCTCGGAAATGGCGGGTTTTTCTAACGTGAAGAGCTTCTTCTGGGAATTCGGCTATTGGTTCAGCTTTGTCGCTTTCCTCGCAGTTCTATCGATCTGGCTGTGGCGGCGCGGTCTTCAAGCCGGTCTCCTGGATCGTCTCCGGTCTTTCTCGAAACGGTTCACACTGGTCACAGGCGCTGCAGCTGTCGCCTCTCTCGTAGCGTTCGTAAGCTTCGGGGTCGTCGGCTACAATGACTATGCCGCGCGAGACTATCGCAACTCGGATGCGCAAGAGGCTTATCTGGCCGATTACGAAAAGCTCGTGACCGATGTTTGGGATCGCCCGACACCGCGCATAACATCTGTATCTATTGATGCCGATTTTGATCCTTACACCCGAACGGCACAGTTTGACGGACGCTATCGTATCGACAATCCGTATGATGCGCCCATTAGCCGTGTGTTCGTCTCATCAGGTCGCGGACTGGATAATATCCTGAAATTCGACATGGATGGCGCGGCAAAAGTCGAAGGTGAAGACCTGGCCGACACGCTCGCCGCTGAACATGATATTTGGGAGTATGAATTTTCGCCACCTCTCCTTCCCGGAGAAAGTCGCGAAGTTCAATTCACAACGCGCTATGCAGGCCCGACCATCACAAGTGGAAGCGCCATCAATAATAACGGGACCTTTGTGAATAACGCACAGGCCCTGATCCGCTTTGGTGGGCTGGAAAACGGGTTTATGAACAACCCTGACACGCGCCGAAAATATGGTCTGGGCGAGCGCGTACGCTGGCCAGACCGTGAGGATGATGCGGCCCGCCGTTATCACCTTCTGACGTCATTCTCAGGCTATTCTGACTCTGTGGATTTTGACGCCCGTGTCTGTACGGTCGCCAGCCAAATTCCTGTCGCGCCTGGCAAATTTGTCCGGGAGTATGAAGAAGATGGAAAACGGTGTCGCGAATATAGAGCGATCAATCCGATCCATAATTTCTTCTCATTCCTGACAGCGGATTATGAATTGCGCGAAGGCGTTTGGAACAATCCAAACGGCGAGGATGTCAAGTTGGAGATCTATTTTCATCCGGAACATTATTACAATGTTGATGCGATGATGGATGCGATGAAAGTCTCGTTTGATACGTTCACCGATCTCTTCACGCCTTATCAATATGCGCAGATGCGGATTATGGAATTTCCCTATGGCAGCTTTGCGCAAGCCTTTGCGGGAACGGTCCCCTTCTCCGAGAATATCGGCTTTGTTCGCGACCCGGGTAACGCGGACGATCCTAAAACCGTCGACTTTGCCAGCTACGTCACCATGCACGAAATCGGGCATATGTGGTTTGCACACCAAGTTGTCGGGGCTTTTGCCAAAGGATCAAACGTCCTGTCAGAAAGCCTGACAGAATATGCGACCATGGTGGCTTATGAACGCGCGTTTGGACTGGAGGCCGCCCGCCGCATGCATGAAGTGCGCGCCACCCGCCGCTATCTGACGGATCGCACGACGGACCGCGACGACGAGCCTGTCCTTGCCAAAGCTGAGAACCAATTCTATCTGAACTACAGCAAAGGTAGCTGGGTTTTCTGGGGCATGCGCGGCCTGATTGATGACGCCACCATTGAACGGGCGACCAAGCGCTTCTTGGTAGAGCATCACATTGATAAAGGTGCGCCTTACCCGACGACTTTGGAGCTGGTGGACATTCTTAAAGAGGAAGCCGGCCCCGCCTATCACACGCTGATCGATGATTACTGGAACCGCATCACCTTCTGGGAGCTCGGCTTCCAAGATGACAAAGAAGTTGTGATCGCCCCTGAGGGCGATGGATATTCTATCACCGTGCCCATCACGGTCGATAAGAAATATGCGAGCGAAGAGGACGGTAAGGAAACATCTGTGTCGGAAATTGAAGGCTCAGACCTTCAGGAATTTGTCCAGATTGCTTTCTATACGGAAGATCCAGAGGATAATCTCGGCGCGACGCCAGACATGATCGAAACGGTCGAAGTCAAAGCCTCTGATACAGAGTGGGAGTTTTTCATGGAAGAGCGCCCAACCCATGTCATCCTCGACCCTTTCCGCTACCTGATTGAGCGGAATACCAAGGATAATTCGAAAGAATTAGACGGCCCTAGCGAAAGCTGATTTGCGCCCGTAATCAATTTGAAAGGCCAGCCTCGCGCTGGCCTTTTTATGCACGGTTGATTGCGTTTGCCGCTGCGCGACCACTGATAAACGCGCCTTCGACGCGGCCGCCTACACACCAGTCCCCGGCGAGAACAAGACCCGCCTCTTCATCGACGAGGCAATCCTGCCCCACGCCCTCATCTGAGAATGCGTAGAGCCAGCGATGCAGCGCGATGTGCGGCGCTTGGTCTAGTTTCCGGCCACAAAGGGCAGATGCCGCCTCAAGCATCACAGATTGGACCCAATCGCGATCCGACTCCGCATGTTCATCGGACCAGTCCGGGGCGGCGTGGACCATGAGTGTGGATACGCCCTCTTTACGCCCCGGCTTCGCATGATTCAGCGCCAGCCAGCTGATGGGTAGGTTGCTCACACGTAGCGTATCCCAGCCCGCATCAAAGGGTTCGGGCCAACCGACCATAAGCGCGAAGCAGGCTTGCATTTTCACGCTGGTCAGAGCGGGCTGAAGCGAGGAGTCTACGGCAATCAGGTCCGAAGCTTGCAGCGCAGGCGCTGTGCAGATCACACGATCAAAGGGCCCCTCATTCGCGCCGTCTTCGAACCCGAGCCAGACATTGCCCGCCGTGCCCGAAATCTCAGAGACGCGGCGTCCGAGTTCAATGGTTAGCCCTTCTGCTAAAGACTTCGGCAAACGGTTCATCCGGGGCATCCCGACCCAACGGTTCCGGCCTGTGTCGGCTGTGAGTTCCCCCGTTTTGAGATAAAAGCCTCGACTCTTCCAACGCGAAACTTCGCCCTTCTTAGCCTCTTTATCCATCAAGGCCTGAAACTCAGGGTCCGTGACCGTGAAATATTGGGCACCATGATCAAACTCGTAATCGCCCGCATAGCGCGTGCTCATCCGTCCACCGACACCCCGGCTCTTGTCAAAAAGGATAACCTCATGGTTGGGGCTAAGGCGGCGCGCTGCCGTCAGACCCGCAATACCGGCTCCGATAATAGCGATCTTCATGAGTAAGTCTGATTTTCAGTCGGGAGGAGCACGGTCTTCTTGGCCTTGTTCCAGTAGCGGAAGAAGCGTTTCATATCGACGTTTTCAGGCACAGACGCGAAAGGTTCGGCTTTAATCACGGACACGTCCGCTTCGATTTTTGTGATCTCCTGCCGGATGTAAGGGTCTGGACTGGTGGCTGTGAAGACAGATGACGAATTCAGATCATTCAAGACGTCGGACGGACGCCCTTCCATTATCTCGACACCCATGTCTTCAAGACATTCAAGGACGAAGACGCAGCGTTTGAGCGACCAGTCGCGGCGCGCCAGATCGTCCGCATCCCAGCCAAATATCCGCCGCGCATCATCCGGAGCCGCTGAAAAAACAGGGTGATCCTCGGATAAGGCCTCCCAATGTACCCAAACAATCGCGCTCATGACCGCCGCCGTTTCTTCTGCTTCGTTTGTTGTGCCGCTTGGGGAACGGGCGGATCGAGATTAGGGAATAGCGTCAAGTGCAACGCTTCATAGGTCCCGGCGAGGGGCTTATTATTGTGATAAGATGTATCGACATGGGAGCCTGAGAATTTCTGAAGGTTCTCCAGATTGAAATAATAGGGCTTGTTGGCAAAGGTTGAGGCAACCCATTGCCATGACAGGTTATTGGACGCGACATCGCCGTCCAGCAGGTGTTTCAGGAAGAAGCGGGCACCCGCTTGCCATTTCACACGGCGGAAGTGGCAAATGTAGCTCGCCAGATAAAGACGCGCATGATTGTGCAACCAGCCTGTCGTGACCAGCTCATGGATAAACATATCCATCGCCGCCACGCCGGTATCCGCATTGAGAATATCCTCCGGGAGTTCGTCAGCATAATCATCCCGTTGGAAGCCCGTTTTATAGGCTTCGCAATCCTCCCATATAGTCTCGCCCATCTCCGCGTAGAGTCGTTGCCAGTAGTCGCGCCAAGCCAGCTGCTGGATCATCTTTTCAGCTTGAGAAGCGCTCCCAACCGACGACAACACCCGGTCCCGAACTTGGGCGAGTGATACCACACCATGACGAATAAACGGCGAGAGTTGTGTGACGGCGCCGTCGAGATGATTCCGCGTCCGCCCATAAGCAATCGGGTCAACCCAGCTGAGCCGTTCGTCTGCACCCTCTCGCCCGCCTCTGATAGGCGAAACATGGGTGTCATCAGGCGACAAATGCGGGCTTAAATGTCGCGCGCGCTCGATCAGGGCCTGTCGGTCAGGGCTATCCTGGCCGAGGTGAACACGATCATTGGCGGGTCGAGGCTGGGTCACGTCAGTGGTTACGGATGAGCACCTCTGAAGGTTGCTGAAACTGTGAAATCATCCGCCCTTCACAAATGCATCCAAGGCGATTAAGACGGTGCTGAATGACAGCGCTGTCAAACCTGATTTGAGGATAGTCTCATGACGACACGGATTGCCATTAATGGATTTGGCCGGATCGGACGCAATGTCCTACGCGCCCTGCACGAAACAGGTCGCACAGACATGGAGATCGTCGCGATCAATGACCTCTCCTCGACAGAGAACCTCGCTCACCTTCTGAAATATGACAGTGTACATGGCCGGTTTCCCGGAACGGTCAGCGTTTCAGACAATCGTATCGACATTGGCTCTGGCCCCATCGAGGTCACCGCCATTCGGGACCTGTCCGAGCAAAACTGGGGCGATAATCAGGTCGATATTGTTATGGAATGTACAGGTCTGTTCACGGATCGTGAGGCGGCCGCGAAACATCTGGATGCGGGTGCGAAACGCGTTCTCATCTCAGCCCCCGGTAAGAATGCAGACAAGACGATTGTCTATGGCGTGAATGATAGAACGCTCACCGCTGAGGACACAATTGTCTCTAACGGGTCTTGCACGACCAATGCCCTCGCCCCTGTCGCCAAAGTTCTAAACGATCATTTCGGCATTGAGTCCGGGTTTATGACGACGGTCCATGCCTACACGGGGGATCAGCCGACGCTCGACGGCGTGCATCGCAAGGATTTCAACCGCGGCCGCGCCGCTGCTCTCTCCATGATCCCCACCAGCACGGGCGCGGCGAAAGCCATCGGCCTCGTCATGCCAGAACTGGACGGCAAGCTCGATGGAAAAGCTATCCGTGTGCCGACGCCGAACGTGTCCTGCGTGGATCTCGTCGTGAACACGCGAGAGGCCGTCGACGTGGACCAAATGAATGCAGCCTTCCGGGCAGCAGCCGAAAAGATGACCGGCGTGTTGCAGGTCGTGGATGACCTCACAGTCTCAACTGATTTCAACCATGACCCACATTCCACATCAATCCTGACGTCTGAAACCATGGTTCCGAACCCAAATCTCGTCCGAATTTTGTCCTGGTACGACAATGAATGGGGTTTTTCGAACCGGATGCTGGACACAGCGGCTGTTATGGCCAAATTCCTCTGACGTGCCTCTTTACCGCAAAGAAACAACAGACGAGTTACGCGAACGCCTTCGCCAGCGCTTGGAAATTCACGCCGAAGGGCTGAAATCTGACCCGCAATCCAATCCGGTCAAACGCCTCGCTTATGATATTTCGCGCGAGGTCGAAGACCGCTCCATTGCCTTCCGGGATATTGAAGCGCTCATCAAGACGCTGTCGGACGAAGCGGCCATCGCGCGCGCGCGACGCTTGCGTCAGCGATCCGGTCTGGACCGCATTGCTGATCTTCGCGCTTCGGTTGAGACGATTGCCAAGCGCAAAGCGGAAGAAAGTTGGGAGGCGTTTCAGCGTTGGGCGGAAACCCCAGCGCTTGGCATCGTCCTTACCGCGCACCCCACCTTCTCGCTATCACGCGACATACGCCACGTTTTGGGCGACATTGCGAGCGCAGACGATATCCCTGAAGTTTCCGTCGAAGCCCTGAAAACACACGCTTACCTCCCCAAACGCGCTCCGACTTTGATTGAGGAGCATGAGGATACACAAGCGGCGCTCCAGCGCATTCAAACCGCGCTCGATGGGGCGAACCGGATTATTCTGCAGGTCGCGCAAGAGATTTTCCCAGACCGATGGACGCAACTGACACCACATCTGGCCGATGCCTATAGCTGGGTCGGTTACGATATTGATGGTCGCACCGACATTAGTTGGGGTGATGCCTTGCGCCTACGGCTGCAAGAAAAGCGCGACATGATTGCGCGCTATCTGGCTGATGTTGAAGCACTGATCGCCAAAGGCGCAGCCCTTTCAGAAACAGCGGAACGCCTGCAAGATTCGCTACAATCCGCCCGCCGTGACGTAACGCTGTTTGAGACTGATCTCAACGTCCCGGAAAACCTTGTTGCCGCGGCCAACAACCTGACCCGGCAATCAGACAGACGCTTGTTGAGTGTTGAGCCGCTTTTCAACTCTATCAACGCCTCACTCGTCTCGACCACGTCCGACATAGCCGTCGAAATTCTCACGCTGAAAGCCCGAATGAAGGCCTTCGGTCTCGGCACGGCGCGCATCCATTTCCGGGTCAATGCGCGGCATATTAATACGGCCATGCGCGCTGCCTTTGGCCTCACAGACTCCACGACAGATATGCGCACGCTGATGCGTCGCGCGACCGAACTAACAGAAGGCACAGAAGCCAAACCCGTCAATTTCGCGAACCTCGCGCTGGAACCCTCCACCGCCCACGAAAAGATGATCCTGGCGGCGCAAATTCACAAATATATCGACAGCGCCACACCAATCCGACTTCTCATCGCCGAAACAGAAGACGCGCTCGTGCCGCTCGGCGCGCTCTATCTCGCTAAGCTCTACGGGCTTGAAAAGCACATCGATATTTCGCCCCTCTTCGAAACGTCAGACGCACTGAATAATGGCGGGCGTATCATCGGGAAGATGCTCGAGAACGCGGCCTATCGCGACTACGTCAAAGGCCGCAGGCTGCTCGCGATCCAAACAGGATTCTCAGATGCGGGCCGGTTTATGGGGCAGCTCCCTGCGACGCTCGCTATTGAGCGGGTCCAAAGCCAGTTCGCCCGCCAGTTAGAAAAAGCTGGCCTGACCGACATTGCCGCACTCATCTTCAACACGCATGGCGAAGGCTTGGGCCGAGGCGGCCATCCCGGCACGGTGAAAGAGCGTGTCAACTACGCGATGAGCCCCTACGCCATTCGCCAGTTCGAAAAACGTGACATCGACCTGTGCCATGAAACCAGCTTTCAAGGCGGTGACGGCTTTCTCTGGTTCCAAACGGATACGCTATCAGAGGCGACAATACTGAGCCTCATCGAGGCACGCTTTGCGGATCATAGTGCTGCTGAAGAGGACCCATTCTACAAAGAGCGCGATTTCTCCTGGGATATTTACCGCACGCTCCAAAACCAACAAGAACAACTCTATGCCGATCCCGATTATGTCGCGATCCTGGGCGGGTTTGGTCAGAACCTTTTGATCCCGACGGGCAGTCGCGCGGTCAAACGCGCGAAGACAGCGGATGGCTCCGACACGTTCGATCCTCGCCAGCTCCGCGCCATTCCCCATAATGCCATCCTGCAGCAATTCGGCAGCCCTGCGAACCTGTTCTACGGTGTAGGCCGCGCAGCATCCATTGATCCGGAAAAGTTCGACAGCATGCTTGAGCGATCCGCACGCGCCCGGTCGATCTTTCGACTGGTCTCAACAACATTGTGCCGGACAAACCTGTCCATTCTCACCAGCTATGGCCGCCTCTTCGATCCGGGCTTTTGGATTTCGAGGGCTTTATCCGGCGAAGAACCCATTCTCGCCCATCGCTGTGCGGTCATTTCTGAAACGCTCATGACCAGCCCCTGGCGGTCACAGTCAAATCGATTGCGCATGTCGAGCTGATCAAGCCGGAGGCGATTGGATAGGTCCATGATCTGTGACCGCCAGGGGCTGGTCATGAGCGTTTCAGAAATGACCGCACAGCGATGGGCGAGAATGGGTTCTTTGCCGGACAAACCTGTCCATTCTCACCAGCTATGGCCGCCTCTTCGATCCGGGCTTTTGGATTTCGAGGGCTTTATC
>JBCBGR010000065.1:0-11257 GCA_038526555.1 Pseudomonadota bacterium | reverse complement strand
TTTCCTCATCGACCAGCGCTTGAATCCGGTGACGCACAGCCGCAGCGCTGGTCGATGAGGAAACGGATCCTAAAAGCGTGAAATCTGATGACCGGATTGTCGAACTGTTGCGCGCACACGGGATTGACATTGCCCGCCGCACGGTTGCGAAATATCGCGATGCGATGGGCATCCCCAGCTCTGTCGAGCGTCGTCGTATTATCCGAAATCGCCTTTAGGTCTACGTCCCTAAGAGCGCTTGGCCCAATAGGCTTTCAAGTCCTGCTTCACTTCGGGTGCCATAATATAGAGGCCTAGAAGATTAGGAATGGCCATCACAAAGATGAGCGCGTCCGCAAAATCAAGAATGGCGTCAAGCTGAATGGCGGCACCCAAAGCGATGAACAGGCAAAAGATCATCGCAAAGATCAAACTCATGGTGCGATTTTCGCCAAAAATGTAGGTCCAGCCCTTCGTGCCGTAATAAGCCCAAGCCAGCATGGTGGACACGGCAAACAAGACCGCAGCCAGTGAGAGCGGGACCGGAGACCAGGGAATTGAGTTTGCAAAAGCGGCGGATGTCATCTCAATCCCGACCATACCACCCCCCATCAAGGTGTTCGTCGGGAAGGCTGTGACCAGTACAAGACCTGTCAGCGTACAGATGACCACCGTATCAATGAACGGCTCCAGGAGGCTGACAAACCCTTCGGACAGTGGATCAGATGTTGTCACGGCTGAATGAGCAATCGCCGCAGACCCGATCCCGGCTTCATTCGAAAATGCCGCGCGCTGAAACCCGATGATCATGACGCCAAGAAATCCGCCAGAGACACCGGACGGACTGAAAGCGCCAGAAATGATCGCCATGATCGCCGCAGGAATGCGCTCAGCATTCATGCCAATCACAACCAGTGCGCCCACAATATAAATACCGATCATGAACGGGACGAGCTTAGAGGTCACGCGTGCAATCGATTTGATCCCGCCAATAATCACGATCCCCACGAGGATCGCCAGACAGGTTCCGACAAGCCAACCCCGCCCAGCGAGCGGTCCGGCCTCTCCGCCTGTGACAAAGAGCAATTGTTCATAGGCTTGATTGCTCTGGAACATGTTGCCGATACCCAGGCAGCCAATCACGATACTGATCGCATAGAAGGCCCCAAGGAACCGACCGAATTTCGGCCAACCGCGCTTCTCCAAACCAGCGCGCAGATAGTGCATGGGGCCACCCGAGACAGTTCCGTCCTCAGCAACCTGCCGATATTTGACGCCGAGTGTGCACTCGACAAATTTTGTTGTCATTCCGAGAAACCCGGCAACAATGAGCCAGAAGATCGCGCCGGGTCCACCAATCGACACGGTAATGGCGACGCCCGCAATATTGCCGATACCCACCGTTCCGGAGACAGCCGCTGTTAAGGCTTGGAAGTGCGAAATTTCTCCGTCTCCGCGTGACGTTTCCGTTTTGCCAGAGATAATCCGAAGGGCGTGGGCAAAGCCTCGCAGATTGATGAACCCCAAATAGGCCGTGAAGAACGCCGCACCAAAGATGAGCCAAAGAACAATGAGCGGCAACTCCGCATTACCGATCGGGACCGCATAAAAGATGAAAGCTGACACCGCATCAGTCAGGGGTTGCACGAAAGCATTGATGGCTTCGTCAAGGCTTGCCGTTTGTGTTCTACCGATCATCATAAAACCCCTTTCGGGTCCCATGCCATAATCTGACGCGGACACCAGTTCGTATTCTCATTGAAGTCGAGCAATCTTGATGTTGAAAACGCACTTTTGCGCAATGTTCGAAATCCATGTTAGGTGGCCCCATGTTAGCTCTTATCTATCTCGCCCATGTGGCTGTTGTTGTTTTTGGCGCGGTGACGCTCGTCTGGCTGATTAGCCTCCTCATGCGCGACGCCTCGATCATCGATATTTTCTGGGGCTTTGGCTTCACACTCGTCGGTCTGGTCTGTCTCTATTTGGTGAGCGGTCGCTTTAGCGAATCGCCTTCAGCTTATCTCTGGCTCATGACGCTGATGCCCATGCTCTGGGGGCTGCGCCTGACGCTCTATCTGGCGAAGCGCAATCTGGGTCATGGCGAAGATGGGCGTTATATTGCGATGCGCAAGCGCTCAGGTCTGGCGGAAATGACATGGCGTCTTCGTGCGATCCTGACCATTTTCTGGGGGCAGGGGCTGCTGATACTCATCGTGTCAGCACCCGTCTGGATCGCCACCGCGAATGGCAAATCCGTCGACATTGGGATTCTTGCCATTGTTGGTGCTATCATCTGGCTGGCCGGTGTTCTTTTTGAGGCCATTGGCGATGCGCAACTGGCGGCCTTCCTGAAAAGCAATGCCGACTATGATGGGCCTTATGAAGACAAGCCTGTCCTGGATACCGGCCTCTGGGCCTGGACGCGCCATCCCAACTATTTTGGCAATGCGCTGCTCTGGTGGGGGATTTTCATTGCCGCCTGTCAAGCCCCATTGGGCTGGGTCGGCTTCTTCGGGCCGCTGATTATGACATTCCTGCTCATGCGCGTGTCTGGGCGGGACCTGTTGGAGAAGAAGTTGAAAAAGCGTCCTGCCTACCGCGACTATGTCGAGCGGACATCCAGCTTTATTCCGCGGCCTCCAAAGAAGACGACTTAATCGGGCGCGGGGCTGTCTTTCCGACTAGCCCAATATCGGTTCCCATCAGCTTATCCCAGAACCGGAAGTACAGACCGTAATTGCCCGAGAATTTGGTGTGATGCAGGTTGTGGTGGCTGGCTGTAATGACGTGCCGCCCCCACCAGCCGTCGATCCAGCGTTTTGGATACACTTCCCATCCGGCATGGTTGAAGACGGCATTGATCGTCATCAGCATGAGAATGGTGAGTGCCGTCGCCCAGTGGATGGGAATAAAGAGCGCCATGACGGGCAGGAGCCAAGCCATGCTGACTGCCTCAATCGGATCAAAGGAAAAGCTCGCCCAAGGCGTTGGCTGAACACTGCGGTGATGACCCGCATGGGTGTGCTTGAACAATTTGGGGTGATGCATGATCCGATGAGTGAAATAGAACCACGTATCTTGCGCGAAGAGATAAATGGCGGCGCTGATCGGAACCCAGAGCCATGCCATCAGGTCCTGTGGGACGCCGTCATAAATGGCTGTCCCGCCCGCCTTCCACATTTCCAGAACCACGGCGGCGGGTAGCGCATAGATAAAGGCGCTGATTGTCGAGAGCCGGATTTCATTGGCAATCGTCGCGCGCGTCGGATCACGGCGCGAGAGACGCCGCGCGTGTTTCGGGGTACGTTTCCAGAGCGACCAGTGAATGGGCGCAACAATCAAAAAGTAGCGCGCAATGATTATGGTCGACAGACCGATAAAGGTCTCAACAAATCCCCAAAACGGTATGGGCCAGCCTTCCATGTTCCCCGCCTAACCGCTTGCCCGTCGCTTCGCAACGATAGGAGGCTTGCCGCGCTGTTCTAGCGCGCTACTGAGAGAGTATGGCTAAAGTTATCCTCTCAATTGATCAAGGCACGACCAGTTCACGGACCATTGTCGTCGGGCAAGATGGATCTGTTTTACATGCCGCTCAGGAAGAGTTCCCGCAAATCTACCCGCAAGATGGCTGGGTGGAGCATGACCCCGCCACGATTTGGGGAACAGTCCTCAGTACGCTGACGGATTGCCGAGATTGGTGCGCGGCGAACGGTCATACACCTGTGGCTATCGGAATCACCAATCAGCGGGAGACGACCCTCGTCTGGGACCGGGAGACCGGAGAGCCGATTTATAATGCGATTGTCTGGCAGGACCGACGCACAGCTGCGCGTTGCCGCGACCTCGCCAAGACTTTGCCTGTCGATCGGCTCCAAGCCAAAACGGGCCTGCTGCATGATCCTTATTTCAGCGCGACGAAAATCGCCTGGATTCTGGATCACGTGGACGGCGCGCGCGCGAAGGGTGAGGCGGGCGAGCTTTGCTTTGGAACGGTGGACAGCTTCCTAATCTGGAAACTCACAGAGGGTGTTGTTCACGCCACAGATGCGACGAATGCGTCTCGGACGAACCTCTATAATATTAGGGATCATCATTGGGATGAGGAACTGCTCGCCCTGTTTGGCGTGCCGTCAGCGGGCCTCCCAGAGGTCAAGGAGTGCGTCGATCAATATGGCGCGTGGAACGGCATTCCGATTTATGGTGTGGCTGGCGATCAACAGGCCGCTGCCATCGGGCAGCTTTCCTTCCAGCCGGGTGATATTAAATCGACCTACGGGACCGGCTGTTTCGTCATTCTGAATACGGGCGAAGACTGCCTCACATCCCAGAACAAACTCCTCTCGACCATCGCTTACCGGATCAACGGGCAGACGGCCTATGCGCTGGAAGGGTCTATCTTTATTGCGGGCGCGGGCGTGCAATGGCTACGGGATGAGGTCGGTTTGATTAAGACGGCGTCTGAAACCCAAGCGATTTGCGAAGGGCTCAATAGCAATCAAGGTGTTTATCTGGTGCCCGCCTTTACAGGTCTGGGCGCCCCTTACTGGGAACCGGATGCGCGCGGTGCCGTCTTTGGCCTGACGCGGGATACGGGGCGCGATCATCTCGTTCGGGCGACGGTCGAAAGCGTTGTCTACCAAACGCATGATTTGTTTGACGCGATGGCGAAAGACGGCGCATCGCCAAAGAGCCTGAAAGTGGATGGCGGTATGGTGGCCAATGACTGGATGGTCGGTCATCTGGCGGATGTGCTGGGTCTGCCTGTGGAGCGCCCTGTCATTTTGGAAACGACGGCGATGGGTGCGGCCTATCTCGCCATGATGGGGGCGGATCTGGTGAAAGATTTTGATGATCTGACCGGCCTTTGGGCGCGCGACCAATTGTTTGAACCCCACATGGCTGCAGAGGAGCGAAACTCCCTCTTGGACGGTTGGGCAGACTGCGTTAGACGGCTGCTCGCCTAGCGGCGTCGCCCTTTTTTTGAGGGAATGTCGTGGGGGGTTAGCTCAATTGGTTAGAGCCACCCGCTCATAACGGGTTGGTTGGGGGTTCAAGTCCCTCACCCCCTACCACGCACTTTGGATGTTTTGGTGTTCAACAGGGTGAGTTAATAGAACAGTGTCGTTTCGGTCGGCGTGGCAACGTTGACGCCATGCTGTCTGGTTGGTCTGTCTCCGATAAGCTGCGCGTATACTGGTCTAAATCTCGTAAGTCAGACAGATAAGTATCTAGTCGAAAACTGATGCAATCGCATCCGCGCCGACGCCTTCTTTGACGAGCCGGATCTCGTAATAAGCGGCGGCAACGCCACTGGCTGTGATCATGGCGGAAATCGCTTGGGCCACGGACGAGGCTAACGCATTCACGATCAGGGCTGTTCTCAGACCCTCTCCTGCGCCAGCCAAAGCCGCGGATAGGGGTACAGATAGAAAACCCAGGACGGCGCCAATGACAGCACCTATAATAGTTAAGATCAGAAACAGCAGCAATATCCACCATTTGAAGCCTCTGGTGAGGTCCCAACTCCTTGACATCGAGCCTGTCACCCCGCGGTTTTCGACGATCAGAACGGGGACAGATACGGCCCATCCCATCCACAAAATCAGCCCAGGAATGATCAGTAAAATCATCCCCAAAAAGATACCAAGCCCCATAAGGATCGAAATACCAAGCAGCGGAAAAATATATTTTAATCCGATCAAAAGGCACTCTCGCAATTGGGCTCTCTGGTTATTAAAGTCCGCAATTGCGCCGTAAATCAAAGACCCTTGGAGGATACCTCCCGCCAGCGCACTAATGACGACGCCTACGATACTTGCGATCACAACGAATGCACTTGTCTCGTCGGTAATGACACCCCCATCGATGACTGCTTGAGAATCTAAGAAAAAAGGGGCTACGCTGATCAAACTCAGTGGCACACCCACAATCAAAATAGACGCCAGAAAGAAACTGACAAAGTTATTTTTAACCGCACGGAATGTTCGGTCTAGAACGCGTCCAACATCAAAGCTGTTATAGATCTCGTGATTTGCCATTTCATTTCCTCACCCTCTCGCACATTGTTCGAGGTTTACTGATCATCAAACTTGTCTTTTCGTCTGACCCCAAAGAGCAGACGGGTTTCCAACCGCTCACGCAGCGCTGCATAGTAAGCCTGTAAGAAGTCCAAATCGCTGCCTGAGGCTCCCTCGCTCCAGCGGATCTTATTGCGAATACGCTGGGCCACATCTTCGACCGTTTCAGGATCATTCACGCGGATGACGTTTTCCAGCGTGTGAAGTTCATAGACCCCGTAAGCGTCAATTTGTTCCTGAGAAAAGAGATAGGGCGCGCCCGTCTTGGCGGAGTGCGCAGCCAGGTCTGTGATGAGTTCCGCTTTCGGCGCACGAACGACCCATGTGCCGCCAATAAGATCACCTGCCCTGAGCCGGTCTTTGTTAAAGAGCGGGAAGAATAAGAATATCCCGCTCCAGATGAGGCCAAGGACCGCAATCCATGCGTCAACGGCTTCACCTTGCACAAAAAGAAAGGAAAGCGGCAGATTGAATTCGATTTCGCGCAAGGCGTTTCTGGCAAAGACCGCATCAGCCGTCAGCCGCGCTTTCCCTCGGGACGCAACGCGCACTTTGCAGATACGTTTGCCGGGGGTCGCTGCCTTGGTCCCCATTTCAAAAAACATGAAATAGAAATTGCGTAAGAAAAAGCTCAGTAAAATGAAGATCGATGTCGCGATACTTGCGGCCGTCGCAATCCCTCCCAAGACGACAATGAAGAAGAGTGCGACGAGCGTCCCGTTGATGATGATCTGATCAATGGCGTAAGCGGCTATTCGGCTACCCAGACTGGCCAGTCTGATCTCCAGGTTCACGCCCTCAGGCGTAATCAGCTGTCGCCGGTCAAAATCGGAACTGTTGGCGATGGTACTCATGATATTGAGCTCGCCGTCCTGCGAGGACCGTAAAAATAGAGACACCAAATGATGAGCGAGCCAATCCCGATGAGATAGCGCACCTCATCTACCGTGATGAGTTGTCGGCCAAAGCCCTCCAAGAGGGAAGCTATAAACAGCATGATGATGACACCCGCCATCAGTCTGGACGCTGTCGCCCCCGCAGTGGCGGCCGCGTCAAGGCGGCTACGCTGTCCGGGGAAGGCAACAGCTTTTCCGATATGAATACCTGCGGCACCGGCTAGAATAATGGCAAAAATCTCAGTCGCGCCGTGAATGATCAGCCAACCGCCGACCTCAAATCCCAACTGCTTTTGCGTGAAGATGGCGACAAAACTTCCAAGGACGAACCCATTATACATTAAGAGAATTGCGGACGGGATGCAGAATGCAAATCCCAGCGCGAAGCAAAAGATCGCAACCCTCGAATTATGACTGAAGAGGAAGGACGCAAATGTCCCTAGCCCGTCCGCATCACCGTCATGATAAAGCGTTTCTCGCAAGCTTTCAGTGGAAGCGACTGGCGTTCTGTTGCCTGCAAGATCGGCGGGCATGAAGGTGTAGAACCAATCCGCATTCGTTGAAACAAGAATGAAAGCGATAATCGCCGCCAACAGTGTCAAAAGGGCTGCAACAATCGTTTCTTTCCAGAGCGCTTTTGCGGCTTGAGGCCAGTCTTTTTGGAAGAAATTGGCCAGCCGTTTCAGCAAGCCAGACTGTGATCCGTAAAGCGCGAAATAAGCGCGAGCTGACAGGCTTTCCAGATAAAGGATAACGCCTTGGTCAAGCGATGTCGCGCGGGCGACAGACAGCGAGGAAAGGGTTGATCGATAGAGACGCGGGAAATCAATAATTTGCTTGTCAGACAAAGCGCCTTTTCCGCCGGATTCCAGAATTTTCAAGATTGCTTCAAGCGCTTCCCAATCATGCTCTCTTTCCAGTCTGAAGCGGTGGCTTTTGAGAGTGATCTGCCCTGACATCAGATCGCCTCACGCTTTTTAAGCTCAAGATATTTATTCAGAACGGCATTGTTGATGTTTTCAATATCGACATCGATGATGTGTACGCCCATCCGGCGCAGCTTTTTTATGACCAGATTGCGTTCAACGACGAGACTGTTTGCGATGACAGTTTTGGAAATATCACCGGGCGCATTTGGATGCGCCTGTTGCACATGTTCCAGTGCGTCATCCCGAAAAGACACGAAAATGAGGATGTGGCGGCGCAGCAGACGGCCTAAACTTTCGACCATGAGCTGCGCACTTGTTGTATCGACAAAGTCCGTGAAAACCACAATCAGTGTTCGGCGTTTGAGTTTCTGCGCTAATTGAGAAAAGCTGAGCGTAAAATTTGTCTCGCTGTGTGAGTAATCAATCGATCCTGTGAGGCGTTGCAGGAAGGGAAAGCTCTTCGCGCCGCCAATTGGTTGGCTGTAAAAATAAGGGCTCTTATCAAAGCCAAAATATCCAATCCGGTCCCCCATTTTCAGGCTCACATAGGCCATTAAAAGAGATGCATTCAAAGACCAGTCGAGCTTGGTGATGCCGCGCACAGGCTCACACATGAGGTGGCCACTATCGATCGCAAAAATAATATTATGATTGCGCTCCGTGCTAAATTCTTTTGCGATGAGCATGCGATGACGGGCGCTGTGTTTCCAATCAATCGTCCGTCTTTCCATGCCGGGGACAAATTCAGTCAGCGCTTCATATTCCGAGCCTTCGCCGCGACCGATCTGTTTCTTTTGTCCGATTCTGGCGTCGCGTGAAAAGAACTCAATCGAATTATCTCGGACAATGCGGATATTCGGCATAATCGGGACTTGGATTGAAAGGTCTTCGACTTTCTGTTGCCACATCAGACCGAGCGGGCCCTGCCACCGGGTCCATAATTGCTCAATCTGGCCGTCCCCGCGTCGCTCTGCACTCAAGGTGAACGTCATGTCCACCGTGTCGTCAGTGACGGCTCCGAGGGCCTTGTCCGGCTTCACAGAAAACAGATGATTGACGCCGAGTCTCGCCTCCACCGCTTTGGGGGCCGATGCGTCCCCATAGTTATATCTGAACGCAAGCGTCTCTGTCTCACCGACAAAGACACTCTTTGGGGCATCCACATCCAGCGCCATGGTTTGGCGAGGTGTTGCAAGAAGCGAATCCAGAATGAGCAAGCCAGCAAGCCCAGCAACCCAGGCAGCACCCACAGACCAGAATAGCGGGGCGAAGGTGGCAATAATCATTGTGATGGGCAGCCCAGCCGCCATAATGATGGCCGCGCGACGCGTCGGGTATTGTCTCATCGCGGCACTTCAGTTTGCTCAACAATTTGCAAGATGAGTTCGTCGGTCGATCGGCCTTCAATTTCTGCCACAGGGGATAAAACGGTTCTGTGTCGTAAAGCCGGCAGGGCAATCGCTTTCACATCGTCCGGAATCACAAAATCCCGAGACTGCAGAGCTGCACGAGCGCGTGCAGCCGCGGACATCATCGCCGCCGCCCGCGATGAAGCGCCCACCTCAAAGAGTGGGTTGTTCCGCGTTCCACGGACCAGATCGACAACATAGTGCACAACGTCATCTGTCAGGGTGACAGAGGCAACGTCCTGAATGGCGGCGCGAAGATCTTTACGCGTGACGACCTGCTTGACGCCAAGGTCTTTGGGTTTAACGGATCCCGTTCGGGATCCATATCGCTGGACGATCTCAATCTCCTCCTCACGGCTTGGATAATCCAAAATATGCTTAAAGATGAACCGATCCAGCTGCGCTTCGGGAAGGGGGTAGGTGCCCTGTTGCTCGATGGGGTTTTGGGTCGCAATGACCATGAACTCTGCGCCTAAGGGAAAGGTGTCCCCGTCAATGGTGACCTGGCGTTCTTGCATCGCTTCCAGTAGCGCGGCCTGTGTTTTGGGCGGGGTCCGATTGACTTCATCCGCCAACAATAAATCGCAGAATATAGGCCCTTTCACGAGCGTGAATTCATTGCTCTGAAAAGAAAAAAGATTGGTCCCAATCAGGTCACCCGGCATGAGATCGGGTGTAAACTGAACCCGCCCAAACTTCATTTTCAGAACATGTGAAAACACTTGCGCCAGAAGGGTTTTGGCTGTCCCTGGAACCCCCTCCAATAGGATGTGGCCCCCGGACAATAAAGCGATCAGCATCAAGTCAATGGTCTCATCCTGACCAATAATCGCTTTTCTAATCTCCGCCCGAATATCATCGGCGATAGATGTTACAGTCTCAATGCTCACAGTGTGACCCCATTCTCTTGCCCCATTTCATGACCTGTCGTCATCGCGTGTTTCCATTGCTGCAAGTCTTCAGACACTTTCATGAGTGCCGTTAAGTCAGAGACCCTTTCTGCCCGGTCTTCCAGCTCGACGAAGCGAAAGCGCGGTGTCAGAGCCTCTTCGCGTGCCTGAAGGATTGCATCGACATCTTGCGGACGCCGCCCTTGCAAGCTGAGCCACGTTATGACCTGCTGTCGAATAATCTTCGCATAATCGGGGGCCATTTTAGGCTCACGCCGCGCGAGTCCGACAAAGTCGCTGGCGCTCTCCACCAATGATAATTTCCCCTGCGTTTGGAACTGCCCTGACGCAATCGGTTTGCCAAAACGCGAAAAGGCCTGCCAGGCAATCAGCCCGCCAGCCGCCAATAGGCATAGCGTCGCTGCCAAGAAAGGGGGTTGTGTCATGACTTTGATGATGTTGACGTTTCCGCCATAGCCATGAAGGCTCAGATCGAATGTGACCACTCGCTCGGACGCTTCAGCATCTTCAATCACAGCATCCAGCATGTCCACGCCCAATCGTGCGCGAATATTCGTGCTTAGGCCCATCGTATTCAGGAAATCAGGATCGGATAGGATATAAACGGATGTGTCTTTTACCTTCACGAGAACGGGGAATGTGTCTGCGGAGTAGAGCGTGACGAGATTGTCCCCAGTGATCGATTGAAGGCTTTCGATCTGGACATCACTGGCCGTCGACCACCGTTCGCCTGCGGAAGAGACGGTATAAGCCCCGGACGGATCCGTGTGTGATTGTTGTGAGACGGATATGTCGCCCGTGAGGGCTTCCAAATTTGCCGGGTAAAGGTTTGGGGAGAATGTGCTTCGTGGACCTTGCGCTTTTCGGACCCAGTCCTGACGGTCTTGCAATGGCGCAGTCTGCCATTTTGAGAGGATGAGAAGTGTTGGGAACGCAGTGTCTAAGCTCTCAACGGGGTTTTGTTGCGGACGCGATAATGTGTAGCCGCGCAGGCCGAACTGGTTGGTGTTGATACGGACAGGTTGCGGCGCGCTGTAGGCGGGCGGGCCAGCATAA
>JBCBGR010000064.1:0-11379 GCA_038526555.1 Pseudomonadota bacterium | reverse complement strand
GGCTGCGCTCGAGGTCGGTCTAGCCGACTCAGGAGTCGTGGTGTTTCACAATTCCCGTCACGGCGGTCTGAATGTCGTTTATAAGCGACCGGATGGTCATATCGGTTGGATTGATCCTCAAGTGGATTAGTAAATCCTTTTAAAAACAAATACTTAAATCTTCTGCAAACTCCAATCTGCGCGGAACCCTTGTCGTACGGCGCAGATAAGATTATGTGGGACGCGTCTTTAAACGGAAGAAGCCACTTTGGTGATTTAAAGACCCACTTAAAACGCCGACTTGATTGGACAGGTCGAACCCTTGAGATTTAACTATGGCTGACAGCGCATTATTTAGCGCCGACACGATGATTTGTGATCTCGCCGTGACCAGCTCCAAGCAGCTGTTCCGCGACATCGCTGTCAAACTCATCGCGGCTTATGACCTTGAAGCGAAAGGCATTGCATGTCGGGATATTGTCACGGCAGCCACAGAACGCGAGCGCTTGGGGTCAACAGGCGTCGGTAATGGCGTAGCTCTGCCGCACGCGCGTATTGAAGGTATGGATCAGGTGGTTGCGGCCTTCGCACGTCTGTCTGAGCCGTTGGAATTTGACGCCATTGATGGTCGCCCGGTTGATCTTGTTTGCTTCCTAATGGCGCCAGCCGACTGTGGCGGTGCGCATCTGCGTGCCCTCGCGCGGGTCTCTCGGCTATTACGCCGTCCTGAAACGCGGCAGCGTTTGCGGGCTGCTCCAAACGACGAGGCACTCTTCGCTATTCTGGCCGACGATACGGCGAGTGCGGCGGCTTAAATTCGTCACATAAAAGTCTTTGAACGCGTCTGGACGTAGGCGGTCGGCCTTGGCATAGGCCGGGCATGCCATCCGCCACTCAGCGTTATTTCAACCGCGAACTCTCCTGGTTGCGCTTCAATACGCGCGTGATGGAAGAGGCGCGGAACAAGTCCGTGCCTTTGCTCGAGCGGCTCAGATTTCTCTCGATTTCGGCTTCAAATCTTGATGAATTCTATATGGTTCGCGTGGCGGGATTACGCACGCAAATGCTGGCCGGGGTGAACTCGCCCAGCTTTGACGGGCTGACCCCGGAGCGGCAGTTGGAGAAGATCGCCAAACAGGTCGATACGCTGATTGACGCGCAAGAAAAAACGTGGGTCTCTCTTAGGAATGAGATGGCGACGAAGAAAATTGTCGTTTCCCAAGTCTCAGATTTAAACGAAGAGGATCATGCGGAGCTCCGAGAACGGTTTGAGACGCAGATTTTGCCGCTTTTATCTCCATTGGCTGTGGATGCGGCACACCCATTCCCGTTTCTATCGAATCTTTCGCTCGGTCTGGCCGCCTCGCTAACGCATCGCAGCGATCCTGATGAAATAGCCTTTGGTCTGATCCCAATTCCGGCTCACTTGCCGCGTTTTCTGAGACTGTCAGCCGGATCGAAAAAGCGAGATTATGTGCGGATTGAAGAGGTGATCGCGCACTTCATGCCAGATTTATTCCCTGATTCTGACATTGGCAGCCAGGGCCTCTTCCGAATTACGCGCGATAGTGACATCGCCATCGACGAAGAAGCCGAAGACCTCGTCCGACACTTTGAGTTTCTACTGAAAGAACGCCGCCGAGGCCGTGTGATCCGACTGGAGCTTAATGAAGGTATTGATCCTGATCTGCGCCAATTCTTGGTCGAGAGTTTTGAGTGCTGGGATGAGGATATTCAGGAGACCAAATTCCTCGGCATGGTCGACCTGAAAGGTCTAATTGATAATGGCCTGCATGATTTACTCTTTCCACCGTTCCAAGCGCGTTTCCCCGAACGCATTCGCGACTATGATGGGAACCATTTTGCGGCCATTGCGGCGAAAGATATTCTTGTCCATCACCCTTACGAAGAGTTTGACGTTGTTATTCAGTTCCTCCGTCAGGCGGCGCGGGATCCGGACGTCGTTGTTATCAAGCAAACCCTCTACCGGACGTCTGATGACAGTCCGATTGTCCGCGCGCTCATTGATGCCGCTGAATCCGGGAAGAGCGTGACGGCTTTGGTCGAAATTCAGGCCCGTTTTGATGAAGCCACCAACCTGAAATTCGCCCGCGATCTGGAACGCGCCGGCGTGCACGTTGTTTATGGTCTTCTTGGCTTTAAAACCCATGCGAAAGTCTCGCTCGTTATCCGACGGGAAGGGGAGAAGCTTCAAACTTACACCCATTTGGGTACGGGCAATTATCACGCGCTCAATGCGAAGATTTATACGGACCTGGCCCTCTTTACAGCGGATCCTGTGATCGGTTCAGACGTGGGGAAGCTCTTCAACTTTGTGACGAGCTCTTCCCGCCCGCGGAATTTACAAAAGCTCACCTTGGCGCCTCATGGCCTGCGTGATGCGCTCTACGACCATATAGATGCTGAGATTGAGAATGCGAAAGCCGGTCAGCCGTCGGGGATTTGGGCCAAGCTGAACGCGCTGGTCGATCAAGGGGTGATCGATAAACTCTATGAAGCCAGCCAAGCTGGCGTGCCCATCGACCTTGTCGTGCGCGGGATTTGTTGTCTCCGGCCTGGTGTCAAAGGCCTATCCGAGACAATCCGGGTCACTTCAATCGTCGGGCGCTATCTCGAACATTCGCGCGTTGTCGCGTTTGGCAACGGCCATCCGCTCCCGTCGCAGAATGCCAAGCTGTTTATGAGTTCTGCGGACTGGATGCCGCGTAATCTGGACCGCCGGATTGAAACATTAGTGCCGATTGAAAGCCCAACCGTCCATGATCAGGTCCTGGACCAAATTATGGTCGCAAACCTGATGGACAATACCAATAGTTGGGAACTGCAACCCAATGGCAAATATAGTCGCCGCAAAGTTGACGACTATCCGGAACCCTTCTCCGCACACCAATATTTCATGAATAATCCGTCGCTCTCCGGTCGGGGCGAGGCTTTGAAGAAGTCTCGACCCGCCGACCTTCCTGAACTGCCTCTTTATCGCCCTCAGCCCGTGATATCTGAGGCGGCTGTTGCAGAGGGTAAGTGACTGACTGATCCGTTCCACGTCCCACTCACAGGCCCTCAGCAGGCCGGTGTGCTCGACATTGGGTCGAACTCGATCCGTTTTGTTGTCTATGACATTTACGGATCGCACTTCACGCCGGTCTATAACGAGAAAGTGCTCGCCGGATTGGGACGTGACCTCAAAGAGACAGGGCGGCTCTCCGTTGAAGGGAAATTGCTGACCCTCGCGAGTCTCAAGCGGTTCAAAGACATTGCGGATGCGCGGGGGCTGAAAAATCTGCTGATTGCGGCGACCGCTGCCATGCGGGAAGCTGAGGACGCACCTGATTTTATTGAAGAGATTCGAACAGCGACAAGTCTCACAGTTGTTCCCGTTTCTGGCAAAGAAGAAGCGCGATTATCGGCTGTGGGTCTGCTGGCCGGCGATCCAGACGCGCGAGGACTCGCCGCTGATCTGGGTGGGGCGTCTTTGGAGCTGATCCGCATTGATGAGCGAATGCCGGGGAAGCGTGTGTCGCTGCCTCTTGGTCCCTTTGATGCTGTGGGGGGTAATTTGCTGGATGCAGACTATCAGGCCCTCATTCCGCTCATTGATCAGCAGCTGGAAATCCTGCCAGAACCACTGTCCCAAACAGATACGCTCTACCTGATTGGGGGGGCGTGGCGAAACCTGGCCGCTATTCATATGATGCGGGCCCTCTACCCGTTGAAAACGTTGCAGGCCTATGAATTGGATGCGCTGGACGCCCTATTACTGGCGCGGTGGGCCTATAATGAAGGGCGGGAGCAACTGTTAGACTGGCCCGGTTTGCGGCAACGTCGCGCGGAAACGCTGCCTTATTCTGGGTTGCTGCTCGAAAGGTTGATCCGTCGCCTTCAGCCTAAGCGCGTTGAAGTCTCACTGACAGGTCTCCGCGAAGGGTTGGTCTTTGATCATTTGCCGGACGCGATAAAAGGGCGTGATGCCTTGTTGGACGGGTGCCGCGATTTCGCGTCTGGATCTTTACAGTCCGAATTGTTC
This sequence comes from Pseudomonadota bacterium, assembly GCA_038526555.1. Taxonomy (GTDB): domain Bacteria; phylum Pseudomonadota; class Alphaproteobacteria; order Caulobacterales; family Maricaulaceae; genus Litorimonas. The sequence continues at coordinate 7,355 of JBCBGR010000064.1, read as the reverse complement.
GGGCCGCCATTGATCGATTTTGTCGAAGCGATTTCAGAAGCCTTACCGATCACCTTTGGCCCCAAAAAAGACTTCCGTCTTCGTCAGGCGGCTTGTTTGATGGCGGGTCTCGGAAAGAACCTCCATCCCGATTACCGCGCCGAGTTGGTGTTTGAGGATGTGCTCTACGCGCCGATTGCCGGCCTGTCCCACGCGCAGCGTGTCTGGCTGGCGCTGACCCTGTTTCGATCTGTCACGCGGAAAGGGAAGGCACCCAACCAGCAAGCCGTCGATCGCCTGTTAAATGCGGATCAGATCATGTGTGCTGAAGCACTCGGCGAAACAATCCGATTAGCTATCGTAGCGACCGGACGAACGCCTGATCTGGTGTCATCTCTGACGCTCAGTCGGGATGGTGATGTGCTGAAACTCGAAAGTGAACGGCCAGACCTTTTGACCCGCCAAGTCGAATTCAGGTTACAAAAACTCGCCGATAAACTTGGTCTAACTCATTCGATTTAGGCGGCATAATACTCCGTGACGATAGTGCGACATCATCGTCATGGAGCTGTGTCTTGTGTTGCGCGCGTTTTTCGGAGACTAATCGAACGCGAATCGAAACGGAGTCCGAAGCTTTCAGTCTGATCGCCGAACATGATTGCACTGCTTTACGGCCAACCTTGAAGGGAGGCCGCACATGAGCGCCTTACCCCTGAACCCGGATGCTCTCGCCGGAGCGGTCCCCGTGAGCCAAGGGAACTATCCCTGTTTGATCCTGAACGCGGACTACCAACCGCTCTCCTACTTCCCGCTATCCCTCTGGTCTTGGCAAGACGCGATCAAGGCCGTCTTCCTTGAGCGTGTGAATGTAGTCGATCATTATGAGCAATGCGTTCGAAGCGCGACGTTTGAGATGCAAATGCCGTCTGTGGTCGCGCTCAAAGACTATGTGCCGCAAAATCGCGCGCCTGCTTTCACGCGGTTTAATCTGTTTCTGCGCGATGGATTTGAATGTGTTTATTGTGGGTCAAAAGAGGACTTGACGTTTGACCACGTCATCCCTCGACGTCTGGGAGGAAAGACGAGTTGGGAAAATATTGTCGCGGCCTGCTCAAGTTGTAATCTGAAAAAAGGCGGTCGGCATCCGAAAGAGGCCCGCATGCACCCACGGGTGAAGCCTGTACGACCCACCATGCACCAGCTTCAAACGCAGGGCCGTCGTTTCCCGCCCAACTATCTGCATGATAGCTGGCTTGACTATTTGTACTGGGACGTCGAACTTAAGGCATGAAAATTCATCCCTATGCCATAATATTGGGTATTGCGATCGGCCTGATGAGCTTGTTTGCGCTGCGCCATCCCGTTTTTGCGTTGATGGCTGGCCTCATTGCTGTTCTCGGCCTCGATATGATCCTGCGCGTGAGTAAAGACTGGCCAAAGAAACGCTAAGCGCCCGCTTCGCTCTTAATGCGCGCGACCATGCTGCGCAGACCATTGGCTCGCTGACTGGAAAGATGCTCAGACAGGCCGAGCGCATCAAACAATGCGGCTTCATCAATGGTTCGAATGGTCTCGTCAGGCTTGTTTGAAAAGACTTGGGTGGCAATGGCAACCAAGCCGCTCACAATATGAGCGTCAGAGGCGCCCCGAAACACCAGATAATTATCCGCATTGCGTTCGCTGATCAGCCAGACCTGAGACGCACAGCCCTGGACTTTGTTCGCGTCGATCCGGTATTCTTCTTCCAAGGGTGCCATCGACTTACCCAGATCAATGACATGCATGTAGCGGTCTTCCCAATTATCCAGGAACTCAAAATCTTCGATCAGTTCAGCCACATCTTCGGGCCAATCCTGGGTTGCGGTCGCATCACTCATGGGTCGCAGATAAGGGGCCTATAAGCAGGCTTCAACCTTACCTTGGAGGACAATCCGAAGCGGTGGGAAAGCTGATCTGAAATTCCCTTTTCAAACGAAATGAGTCGCCAAATTGCCCAAATCCGGTCTTTTGTGGTCTATAGGAAGTGAATCGTAGAGCGCTATGAGCCCTGTCATGGACATATCCCTGCGCCCCCGCCTTTTGGGGCCGATGCTGATCTGGCTAGTCGTCATGATCGCGGGCGCAGTCGTGGCCGCTCTCGCAACAGGTGATATCAGCCCCGTCGGGCAGATATCTCTAGGGCTCGCGATCCCTGCAGTGCTCTCGCTGCTCTTACTGCCAGCCCTCCATAAAACCTGGTCGCAGGTCGTGCTGCTTGCACTTTGGACAGGTTTTGCAGTCGTCGTGACCCTGATCGGCGGGATCTTCCCGATCGGAATTACCTTCCTGACAATCCCGGCTTTGGCTATGCTCTTTACAAAAGAGCGGGTTCTCGAAGCGCTCGTGCTGGCTGTTCTCGCGCTGATTGCGACGATGCTGGCATTGGCCTTAGTTGAACTCGGGGACGCACCAATCTCAGAATCCAGCCTCGGTCTGTTGGCCATGTTGGTCACGGCTGGAACATTGGCGCTCACGGTGGCCGCCATGATTGCTGGTACCCAAAAGCGCGAGGGCTTCGATGGGAATGGTCTTTCCTTTGCCGAATGGAGCGCGGGTATTGCGGGGGGGATCCTCGAATTTGATAATGAAGATCGTTTGATCGCCGCCAACAAGGAAGGACTTGAGCAGTTCAATATAGACCCCAGCCAGCCAATTATCCGACTTGGGACAATCGCCGGAACCGATGTGTCGAATGTGCGCTTAGTCGATGCGGCAGACCTGTCACGCCGCAAAGGGGAGTCGACCCTGATCCGTGTGCCGCTGACAGACGGCAGCGTTAAACAGACATTGGATATCACCTTTTCCCCGACCTCACAGGGCGGGCTATTGCTCCATACGCAAGACAAGACATTTGAAGCTCAGCAGCTTGAAGAGTCACGGCGACTCCAAACGGTGGCCGAGCGCGAAGCGCGCGATAAGACGCTCTTCTTTGCAGGTGTCAGTCACGAACTCCGGACACCGCTGAACGCAATTATTGGGTTTTCCGATATGATGCAGTCTCGCTTGTTCGGCCCTCTGCCGAGCAAATACTCGGAGTATGCGGCTCTCATCCACGATAGTGGTCAATACATGCTGGACCTTATTGGCGATGTGCTGGACCTCTCCAAAGTTGAGGCGGGGAAATATACGCTGGTCACAGATACGTTCGACATTAGCGATGTTATTCGCAGTTCTGAGAAAATGATCCGTCCATCTGCTGACACAGCAGAAGTTATTTTGCATCTCGATTTACCGGATGAAGAGGACGAGCTTCTGATAACGGCCGACCGAAAAGCGACCCGCCAAATTTTGCTCAACCTGCTTTCAAACGCCGTGAAGTTTTCGCCCAAAGGTGGGACTGTCACCATTCACGCACAGGAGTATAATGCAGGTATTCTGATGTCTGTCACTGACGAAGGCCCTGGCATGAGCAGTACTGAAATCGCTCAAATTGGTCAGCCCTACAATCAGGGGCAGGCCGCCAAGGATATTGAAGTACGCGGCACAGGATTAGGCCTGTCGCTCGTCAAGACACTTGCAGAATTACATGGCGGAGCTTTGAAGATTGAGAGCCAGGTGGGGAAAGGGACCCGCGCCAAGGTCTATCTGCCGTCCCTCGCAAGCGAAGGGCCAACCGCGTAGATAACTAAAAGTGGCTTCAACGCGTTTGGGGTCTTGTTTGATTTGCGGGCGATTGATGCGCGGGCGCGGCGAAGGCGACCCCGATCAAAATCATCAGGAACAGGATCGCCACAATAAGAACAATGGGTAGGACCTGAATCTGACCGACCCCAGCGGATTTCAAGTCGGGGTTTTTAATATCGAGATGAGTCCACAAATCGCGCCGCAAATCGGCGGCCACTGTTTGAATTTGGGCGCGTTGATTTTCCAAGCCTGCTAAGGTCTCGCGGCGAATATCGCTGACAGTTTGACTCTCCAAGGCCTCACGCGCCGCGTCAGGCACTGCATTGATCTTGTCGGTTACAGCTGTCTTGACTTGCTGAACCTCTGGTGATTGCGCTTGGGCGCGGACTGATAGAGAGAAGGTACGCCAGCGATGATCCAGCCAAGCCCCCAGCGCGGCGGGCTCGGCCTCTGGCCAATCTACATCGGAAACGACGCTGGCCAGCGCTTTCGCGCGTTGAGTGAAAGACACATCGTCTTGAAACTCAACGATCTCCGTTTCCGGAGACGGTAATGGAAAGGCGCTCTGGGTCATCATGACAACATCATTGTTCCAATGCGCGACACCGCCTTTCAGTTCGTTCCAGTGTGAACTCTTCAGCAGCGGCGCAATCGCGTCTGTAAAGCGAATATCTTGCGTGTTTGAAATGACGCCGATCATCTGACCGTTCGCGTTGGGATAAAGCGCGGCCACACCGCCTTCGCCCAGCGGACTCTCCATCCAGATTAATTGTGTGGAGGCCTGTAGCAGTGTGAGTTCGCCGTCCAAACTGGCAAACTGTTTGACGGTGTCTTCGTCTTGATCATCAGCTGATAAACCCCTCCAGGCGCTTTGGAGCGCGCGAGGGGCGTTCAAGCGAATATGACGCTCAATTCCGGCATAAGGCTCTATGTATAGCAGATTAGCCTCTGCCTCATCCGTCTCACCGCGAACAAAACTTGCGTCTGTCCAGCCTGTCCCGTTGGTGCGGGCCATTTTCGCAACGAGCTGGAGTGCGCTGACATAATCAAAATCGCGTTCGGGCAAGATCAGAACGCTATTCTGGCCGGACCCTTCTGCAAAAATCGATCCTGTGGCCGCAAAACGAGATAGATCAGTCTCAGCAGTGGGGTTCTCATTTAACAATTGAAGTTGAGAGCCATCAGATATGGCGATGAAGGGCTCACTCGCACTACATGTCGGACGCGTGTCCGGGTCTGTTGTGATGAATTCAAGACGGTTATTCTGACCTTTCAGCAGGCCTAGCTCAATGGGGTAGGAGACCGTCATGCGCCGCCCGCGCACCTGAGCTTTTCCAAGAGAGACACCGTTCAGGCGTGATTCCAGGATCGTGCTCTTCGTCGTTTGGCGATCACGGTTTAGCCGAAGCAGCAGTTCACCCTGACTGGCGGCTGGATCGGCGACATCAAAGCTATACTCGCGGTGCAAGCCCGTCTGCACAGACAGCATATCGAGCATAAGGCGATCACTGACCAAATGACGGTCTGCGTCAAGCGGGTTCTGCTTGGCGACCTGTTCAGGGGTCGTTGTCGATTGTCTGGATGATGGGAGATAGGATTTGGAGAAGGCGGAGACAGCCTCCAGAACCTCATCGTCAGTATCCCCTGTCAGAAAAAGGCGACGACTGTCCGACGTGATATCAGTGGCTTTTGTAAGCGCGATCTGAGGACCTGTGCTCAGCAATATGGCTTGATCATCTGTGTAGCTTACCAACTGATCCCGACGCACCATGATGATGTCCAGATCAGACTCTCCGGAGCTCAGTCGGAACTCCGGAATATCTTTCATGCGAAGCCCGATGGCTTGCGCGGCGAGCGCCTGTAACTTTGTTTGTGCGGGACCACCGGAAACGAGTCCTATACGCTGCGGTGCAAAAGTGGGGCTGGTGAATAAGGCTTCCAGATCGCGGAGCTCTAACGCCTGCTGACGGAGCGAAACCCCCATATCGAGGCGAGAACGAGACAGATCGATTTCATAGCCACCCCACGCGACATCACAGCGCGTCGCATGAGAGAGAGTTAGGACGTTTCCGCTTTTGCGCGCCCGTGTCGGGGGAAGATCAATGACCGTCTCGACGTTTTGCCCACTGGCTTGAATTTCGATCGGTGTCCCGCCGTTAAACTGAAGGATCAACGGGACGCCCGCATCTGTGCCACGCAGCGCGCGCGCATTCAGCGTAAGCGACAGGCTTTCCAGATAATCCGCTTCCAAAAGGTCGAAGCGAATATCCAGACTCTGGTTTTTCCAGTCCAGTCTTTCTGCGACCGGACTCTCTGAAACCTTCATCAGAGAGACGGAGTAGGGCTTTGGCTCGGGAAGAGCCATTTCAATGCGCTCAGCGAGTGCTGGGTCAGGTATATCTGTAGGTAACCCATTGGCGACCTCTGAGACTGCGTTTAACGCCCCATCATCTGTGTCTGAGAGGTTCGCAGCCGCAAGCATTGGCGCAAACGCCACAGCGCTGATAAGCAGGCTACGCACATATGTTGGGTTCATACCAGTCAATCCCGACGAGAGTCACATATGAGCAAGCAAGCCCTATGCCAGAGACCTCGCCTCAGGCGAGCTATTTGCATCGGGTTCCCGAAGGAGGAGAACGCAGCATATGATTTCGCGGCCCGCCCAGCTGAAAACAGGCCTTTGGATCGATGCGATTATTCGCAGAGCTGAAAGCGCTGGCGCATTTGCTGTGATTGCTCGCTCTGGGGACCGCGATGCAGGGAGTGTGCTTGTCATGGTTCGACAGTCCCAACAGTTGACCCTCTTTGTTCCGGAAAGGAACTGGGATGGTATTCGCGTCTGGCGGGCTCAGTCAGGATCAGATGTTGAGTTGGCGAAAGTCATAGAAGGCCGGGCGGACTTCGATCCCGACCTGAATGTCATTGAGATCGATGATCCGAAAGGCCGTCACTTCATTGAGGAACCTGTTCTGGATCCTGAAGGATCTCAGGACGACGGGGCGGACGCCGTAGCCGTAGCAAGAGCCTTGTTCCGAGACCGATGAAGGCTGCTGTAAGACCGATCATGAGGCCATACCAGACACCGTTCGGACCAAAAGGTGTATGAAAGGCGAGAAGGTAACAGGCCGGAAATCCGATCACCCAGAAGCTTACGCCTGTGATAATCATCGGGGCGGTCACGTCTTTCAGCCCTCTTAAGAGCTGGTTTGCGGCAACTTGAACGGCGTCAAAGACCATGAAGGCGGCGGCTACGGGCAGAAAGCCCAGAATAAGCGCCAGGGTCGGGATATTATCTGGGATATCAGGCGGCATGTAGGCGTGCGCAATCAATTCCGGGAACAGTGCGACGCCAAGAGCGATTAAGGTCATACCGCCAACGGAGATGATCATGGTTGCTTGCACGGCACGCATGCGCGCCCCGGCATCCTCAGCCCCTTCCGCCAGCGCGATGCGCGTCGCCCCGGCCATGGCAAAGCCGAAGGGTAGCATGAAAGCCATAGAGGCGACATTCAGTGCGACTTGATAAGCAGCGAGTTCCCTCACACCAATCGCGCCCATGACCAGCGCCGCCGCGTTGAACAGCATTCCCTCAAACAGTGTTGTGACGCTGATGGGCCAGGCGAGGCGAGCGACTTCGAAGAAGCGGTCTTTGTCGAAATCGAACAGGTTGCGGAATATTTCGAACGGTTTGGAAATGCTGTCCATTGAGACGT